>CAKMOM010000074.1:0-43819 GCA_927910965.1 uncultured Streptococcus sp. | reverse complement strand
TTGACAATTGAATAGTCCAAAATGGTACTTTCCTCATTTGTGGAGCAGATTTGAATGGCTCGCCATGATAAGAGCGATTTTAAAACCATCAATAAAATAGAGCGATACTTTATATGCCATGATACAAATGATATACAATGATACTTCTGACCGTTCAGGCTGCCACCGTAAAAGAGCAGCAAGTGAAATTCTTATGATGACTTCATCAGTCATGCCATGGAGGTGAAAATATTTTTTAGGAAGGATGATGATATGAATATTAAATATATATCTGTCGAAAATTCCATTGCAGAATGGGCCGATAAAAAGGGAATTCTAAAAAGATGGGATGGTTTAAATCAATATACATTGAACAGATGGATTAAAGAAATGCGAGAAAACAGAACATTTTCCATGTATGTAATTAACCCAACCCATAAACTTGTTTTCATTAATCTAGAAGGATTTGAAAGTTTCTTAAGATGGAAGCAAAAGCGGACAAAATAAGGAAGTCATGGTATAATATAGGGTAGTTATTTATTCTATACAACAATGATTTATTTCTTTTTAAGAGTTAAGAGGAATTAAATTATGTATTATGTAACTAAAACAAATTCAAAAGGGCAACCCTTATATCAAGTGGTTGAAAAGTACAAAGATCCACTAACAGGAAAGTGGAAATCAGTAACTGTAAGTTATACTAAGAATACTAGTAGGGCGAGGAAACAAGCTGAAAGAGAGGTTCTTGATAAAATAGATAGACTAACTACTTCATTTGAAAGTCAGTATAGTCCTGAACTGATTACAACATTTGGAGAGTTAAAAGAAAATTGGTTTCAAACTTGGTGTGTCTCTGTTAAACCACAAACAATTCAGAGAGAACTACTGGTTATGAAGCGTCTTGGGAAAATTATAGGAGATGATTTTTTGTTAGACAGGATTACTCCACTTCTGATGAAAAATAGTCTAAATAAATATTTAGAAATGTATGATGCATCGCCTTCAACAATGACTCATATAAAAAGTACTTGTAACAAGATTTTTAATCATGGTGTGTTATATAATGTCATTAAATTTTCTCCAATGACTGCGGTAAAACTAGATATTTCACTAGAGAAAAGGCGTAAAGCAAAAGAAAGACATGATTCTAAATTTCTAGAAATCCATGAATTACATGCATTTTTTGATGTGTTACGCCAATGCAGAAATGCAAACTATTATGATCTTGCTATAGTATTGTTGCTTACAGGTATTCGAATTAGTGAAGCAGCATTTTTACCATCAGATATTGATTTTGAAAAAGGAATCTTGCATATTGATAAAGCACTTCAATATCATTGTTTAAAAGTTAAACAATTTCATTTTGATACAACTAAAACACTCAATTCAATTAGAGAAGTAGCTTTGCCTGAAGCTGCAAGCGAAGCTATTAAAAGGACAATACAGAGAAATAAAGAGTTTGATGCTTATATGAAGAAACATCCCTGTCCTGCTTTTACACATTCTGAAAGTGTATTTAGAACAGAATACGGCTCTCCAATAACATCAAGCACTTTTCGTCAAATTTTGAAACGAATAGAAGGAAAATTATTGACAAATTGTTTAAGTGACTATGGTTTTAAGTGGGTAAAACATGTTACTCCCCATTCGTTTAGGCATATGCATATTAGTTACCTTCAAAGCAATGAGATGCACATAGCAGTGAAAGATATTATGACTAGAGTAGGACATGCTAACTTTGAGACAACAATGGGCTATACACATAATATAAATCGTTCACAAGAAAATACTGTAAAAGCCTTAAATCAATTTGTAGAAAATCACAATTTCCATTTTGAAGAATTGAAAAGTTATACCTGTAAATATTCCAGAATGATTGAAAAATTCATTGAAACTAGTGATAATAGCAATAAAGTAGAATTAAGTGTTGATGAGTTCAAAGACTTGTTACATCTTAGTCCACGTTACTCACCTAAAAATATTGTTTCAAATTTACTATTAAAAAATCAAAAAAGATATTGTCAAATACCACCCACAGTTTGATATAAAGATTGTGAAATCAAGCGAGAATCAAATCAGAGGTTTTTCCATTGCATGGTAGTTTTGGTGTTCGCTTGGTGTTTAGACAATAGTAAAATAAAATAGGGGCTCTAAACCCTTGCTATGAAAGGAAAAAAACTCAATGGCTACTATTCAATGGTTTCCTGGTCACATGTCTAAAGCGCGTCGACAGGTTCAGGAAAATTTAAAATTTGTTGATTTTGTGACGATTTTGGTGGATGCACGCTTGCCTCTATCTAGTCAAAATCCTATGTTGACCAAGATTGTTGGTGATAAACCAAAACTCTTGATTTTAAACAAGGCGGACTTGGCTGATCCAGCAATGACCAAGGAATGGCGTCAGTATTTTGAATCACAAGGAATTCAGACTCTTGCTATCAACTCCAAAGAGCAAGTGACTGTAAAGTTGTAACAGATGCGGCCAAGAAACTCATGGCGGATAAGATTGCTCGCCAGAAGGAACGCGGTATCAAGATTGAAACCTTACGTACCATGATTATCGGGATTCCAAATGCTGGTAAATCAACTCTCATGAATCGTTTGGCTGGTAAAAAAATGCCGTTGTCGGCAACAAACCGGGTGTGACTAAAGGGCAACAATGGCTCAAAACCAATAAAGACCTGGAAATCTTGGATACACCGGGGATTCTCTGGCCTAAGTTTGAGGATGAAACTGTTGCATTGAAACTGGCCTTGACAGGAGCTATTAAAGACCAGTTGCTTCCTATGGATGAGGTAACTATTTTTGGTCTCAATTATTTCAAAGAACATTATCCAGAAAAGTTGGCTGAACGCTTCAAACAAATGAAAATTGAGGAAGAAGCGCCTGTTATTATTATGGATATGACCCGCGCCCTCGGTTTCCGTGATGACTATGACCGATTCTACAGTCTCTTCGTGAAGGAAGTCCGCGACGGCAAACTCGGTAACTATACCTTAGATACATTGGAAGACCTCAATGGCGACGATTAAAGAAATCAAAGAACTACTTGCAACGGTCACGGAGTTAGAAAGTCCTGTTTTTTTAGAACTCGAAAAAGATAGTCGCTCTGGAGTTCAAAAAGAAATTAGCAAGCGTAAAAAAGCCATTCAGGCAGAATTGGATGAAGATCTTCGTTTGGAAGCAATGCTTTCCTACGAAAAAGAACTTTATAAGCAAGGGTTGACCTTGATAGCTGGTGTTGACGAGGTTGGTCGTGGTCCTCTGGCTGGACCTGTAGTCGCTGCAGCTGTTATTTTACCTAAAAATTGTAAGATTAAAGGCCTAAATGACAGCAAGAAAATTCCTAAAAAGAAACATCTAGAAATTTATCAAGCCGTCCAAGACCAAGCCTTGTCAATCGGCATTGGAGTTATGGATAATCAGGTCATCTACCAAGTCAATATCTATGAAGCGACCAAATTAGCCATGCAGGAAGCAATTTCCAAGCTCACTCCTCAACCTGAGCATCTCTTGATAGATGCCATGAAACTGGAGTTGCCGATTTCACAAACCTCCATCATTAAAGGAGATGCAAACTCTCTCTCTATCGCCGCAGCTTCAATAGTAGCAAAAGTGACACGTGATGAATTGATGAAGGAATACGACCAGCAGTTCCCTGGCTATGATTTTACTGCTAATGCAGGATATGGAACTGCTAAACACCTAGAAGGACTGGAAAAACTAGGAGTTACCCCAATTCACCGGACCAGCTTCGAACCCGTTAAATCGCTGGTTTCAGGAGAAAAAGAAAGTTAAGTTAGAAGGAATGATTATGGAGGAACAGTCAGAAACACTCAGTTCCAAGAAAGAATTTGCCTTTGCCTCGAGCACCATATTATCCCAAGTTGGACGAGGAATTATTGTCGGTCTCGTCGTTGGGATCATCGTTGGATCCTTTCGTTTCTTAATTGAAAAAGGCTTCCACCTGATACAAGTACTTTATCAAGATCAAGCGCACCTAGTGCGCAATCTTTTTGTACTGGCTTTATTTTACATACTCATCTGCTGGCTCAGTGCTAAACTAACTCGGTCTGAAAAAGATATCAAAGGATCAGGAATTCCTCAAGTCGAAGCCGAACTGAAAGGCCTCATGACTCTCAACTGGTGGGGCGTTCTTTGGAAAAAATATATTCTAGGAATTCTTGCTATTGCTAGCGGTCTTATGCTGGGGCGCGAAGGGCCAAGTATTCAACTTGGAGCAGTCGGTGGTAAAGGAATTGCCAAGTGGCTTAAATCCAGTCCAGTTGAGGAACGTTCCTTGATTGCCAGTGGTGCTGCAGCAGGATTAGCCGCAGCATTTAATGCTCCAATTGCAGGACTTCTCTTTGTAGTAGAAGAAGTCTACCATCATTTTTCACGCTTTTTCTGGGTATCTACTCTAGCAGCTAGTCTCGTAGCAAACTTTGTCTCTCTGCTCATATTTGGCCTAACGCCAGTGCTAGATATGCCAGATAACATCCCTCTCATGACACTGGATCAGTATTGGATTTACCTCCTTATGGGGATTTTTCTTGGACTTTCCGGTTTTCTCTATGAGAAGGCTGTATTAAACGTCGGCAGAGTTTATGACTGGATTGGTCAAAAAATTCGTTTAGATAGAGCTTATTATCCAATTCTGGCCTTCATTCTCATCATACCAGTCGGAATTTTCTTACCTCAAATCCTTGGTGGTGGAAATCAGCTTGTTCTTTCCCTAACTGAGCAAAATTTTAGTTTCCAAGTTCTATTAATTTACTTTTTGATCCGTTTTATTTGGAGCATGATTAGCTATGGAAGTGGCCTTCCAGGAGGAATTTTCCTACCAATTCTGGCGCTAGGTTCCTTACTTGGTGCCCTAGTTGGTGTCATTTGTGTGAATATTGGACTTGTCAGTCAGGAGCAATTCCCTATATTTGTCATTCTAGGAATGAGTGGCTATTTTGGAGCAATATCCAAGGCTCCCTTAACTGCAATGATACTCGTAACTGAGATGGTAGGAGATATTCGCAACCTCATGCCACTTGGATTAGTGACCTTGGTTGCCTATATTATCATGGATCTACTCAAGGGGGCACCTGTCTATGAGGCTATGTTGGAAAAAATGCTGCCAGAAGAAGCGTCAGATGAAGGAGAAGTCACCCTCATTGAAATCCCTGTATCAGATAAAATAGCAGGAAAACAAGTACACGAACTTAACTTGCCACATAACGTACTCATCACCACCCAAGTCCATAATGGCAAGAGCCAGACTGTTAACGGCTCAACAAGAATGTATCTCGGAGATATGATTCACCTAGTTATTCCAAAAAGTGAAATTGGGAAAGTCAAAGATTTGTTGTTGTAGAAGATTTTTACATAATTTATGTTATGTAAAAAATAAACTTCTTAATTAAATATATTAGAAAACCGATTCTCAGCAATGAGATCGGTTATTTTTTACAGATAAGATATTTCACATACAAATAATTGAACTTTGGTAAAAATAAGACTATAATCAAGTCAGAAATGATAAAGCATAAAGCTAGAAAGGAGTTTACTGTATCAAATCTGTACAGTAAGATTAAAATCATGAAAAAGAAAACAATAGCAATTATACAATGTATTTTGTATCTCATAGCTCCTTATATAGCTCTTCAGTTGTGTAGTAGTAACAGAAGTTTAGTGGGTGAGTTCTTTATTATTTTCCTTATTCTGTTGACTATTTCATTCTGGTTTAGTATTTGGAAGCTAGAAAAAGCACTAGATAATGATTCACAATGAAACTCCAAAGATTTAGATTCGTTTTACACAGGTCTAAGTCTTTTTTAAAAACTCTATAACATCTTTCCGAAAAACTATAATTTTCTTGAAAAATATATAAGTCTATGGTATACTACTAGTAGACTTATTTATGGAGAAAATCATGAAACGTGAGATTTTATTGGAACGAATCGACAAACTAAAACAAATCATGCCCTGGTATGTTCTGGAATACTACCAATCTAAGCTTGCTGTCCCCTATAGTTTTACAACCTTGTACGAATACCTCAAGGAATATGATCGATTTTTCAGCTGGTTTTGGAGTCTGGAATTTCAAAACGTTGATAAAATATCTGATATTCCTTTATCTGTCTTGGAAAATATGTCTAAGAAAGACATGGAATCCTTCATCCTTTATCTACGTGAACGTCCCTTGCTGAATGCTAATACAACCAAACAGGGTGTTTCACAGACAACAATCAATCGGACCTTGTCAGCACTTTCTAGTCTTTACAAGTATCTGACTGAGGAAGTTGAAAACGACCAGGGGGAACCTTATTTTTATCGTAATGTAATGAAGAAAGTTTCAACAAAGAAAAAGAAAGAAACACTTGCTGCCAGAGCCGAAAACATCAAGCAAAAACTCTTTTTAGGTGATGAAACAGAAGGTTTTCTGACTTACATTGACCAAGAGTATCCACAACAACTTTCAAATCGCGCTCTCTCATCATTCAACAAAAATAAAGAACGTGATTTGGCCATCATTGCTCTTCTCTTAGCATCTGGTGTCCGCTTATCTGAAGCTGTTAATCTGGATCTAAGAGATCTTAATCTAAAAATGATGGTTATCGATGTCACTAGAAAAGGAGGCAAACGTGACTCGGTCAATGTTGCTGCCTTTGCAAAACCTTATTTAGAAAATTATCTGGCCATTCGAAATCAACGCTATAAAACGGAAAAAACAGATACAGCCCTTTTTTTGACTCTCTACAGAGGTGTTCCTAATCGTATCGATGCTTCTAGTGTTGAGAAAATGGTTGCTAAGTACTCTGAGGACTTCAAAGTTCGTGTAACCCCCCATAAACTACGACATACGCTAGCAACTAGGCTCTATGATGCCACTAAATCGCAAGTTTTGGTCAGCCACCAGCTAGGACATGCCAGCACACAAGTCACTGACCTCTATACCCATATCGTCAACGATGAACAAAAGAATGCTCTAGATAGTTTGTAAAATACATAAAATAAATTATGTAATATATGATTTTTAAAAAAGAAGCTGGTCCTACAACCAACTTCTTTTTGGTTTATCCAACTACCGCTTCAGCGATTTCTTCACGGCTAATACCAGCGAAGTAGCGTGTGATATCAATGGTTTCTAGCGCCTTAAGGACATCTTCGCGTTCGTATTTCACTCCACGAAGGACATCTTCTACTGCAGCTACGTCTTCAATACCAAAGAAGTCCCCGTAAATCTTGATATCTTGGATTTTTGATTCGAGAACATTAGCAAAAACTTCCACTTTACCACTGGTGAATTTTGTTCCACGACGGACGTTTAAATTCAGGTGATTTACCATAGTTCCAGTCCCAAGTTCCAAACTTAGTATCCTTGATGCGATTGATTTCAGCCAATTCTTCCTCAGAAAAAACGTATTCTGTCATTTCAGGGTACTCTTTTTTCATGTATTCCAAGAGTAAATCACGGAATTCTTCAACTGTGATTTTTTCTGGTAGTTCATTGACAATATTGGTCACACGGGCGCGGACGGATTTCACACCTTTTGATTCAAATTTGTCCTTTGAAACCTTAAGGGCGTTAGCAAGGACTGACAAATCAACGTCAAAGAGCAAGCAACCGTGGTGCATGATACGGCCATTGATATAGGCTTGGGCATTGCCACAGAATTTCTTTCCATCAATTTCAAGGTCGTTACGACCTGTGAACTCAGCTTTAACACCGAGTTGAGCTAGTGTATTGATAACTGGGGTGGAGAAGCTCTTAAAGTCAAAAGCCTTGTTTTCATCTTCTTTTGAGATAATCGTGTAGTTGAGGTTGTTTAGATCGTGATAAACAGCTCCACCACCGCTGATACGGCGGACCACCTCAATGCCATTTTCTCGAACATAATCACGGTTGATTTCTTCGATAGTGTTCTGGTGACGCCCGACAATGATCGATGGTTTGTTAATCCAAAGTAGGAAGATTTGATCCTCATCCAAAAGGTGTTTAAAGGCATATTCTTCCAAGGCAATATTAAAAGCAGTGTCGTTTGAATGATTGATAATGTATTTCATGATATCCCTTTATACGATAGAGACTGGAAAATACCTTTCCAGTCTAATCTATCTTTCTTTTATTTTTTCTTAGGTGAATGAATGGCCATTCCTAGAACATCCGCAAATGCTTCGTACATGACTTCAGAGTAGGTAGGATGTCCATGAATAGTCTTCAGCATTTCTTCAACAGTAATTTCCATTTCGATAATGCTTGATGCCTCGTTAATCAATTCTGCAGCTGCAGGACCGATAATATGAACACCAAGGATTTCCCCGTATTTCTTATCAGCGATGACTTTTACGAAACCTTGAGCTGCATCTGATGCAATGGCACGACCGTTAGCAGCAAAGTTGAACTTACCAATGGCTACATCGTATTTTTCACGGGCTTGTTCTTCTGTCAAACCTACTGCTGCTACTTCAGGAAGAGTGTAGATAGCTGCAGGAGTCAAGTTCAATTTGGCAACAGCATGATTTCCTTTTAGAGCATTTTCAGCGGCAACTTCACCCATACGGAAGGCTGCGTGAGCCAACATCTTAGTACCGTTGATGTCACCTGGTGCATAAATGCCTGGAACAGAAGTTTCCATGTATTCGTTAACCTTGATACGACCACGATCCAATTCAAACTCAACCTCTCCGATACCTTCAAGGTCTGGCACACGACCGATTGAAAGAAGAGCTTTGTTTGCAATGATATCGTCTTTTCCTTCAACCTTGATACGAAGTTGACCATTTTCCTCAATGATTTCTTGCAGTTTAGTACCAGTCAAGATGGTCATTCCTTTACGTTCAAGGATCAAGCGAAGGTTCTTAGATACTTCAGTATCCATAGCTGGCACGATACGGTCCATCATTTCGATAACAGTCACTTTTGAACCAAATGTCATGAAGGCTTGACCAAGTTCAATACCGACAACTCCACCACCGATGATAACTAGGCTTTCTGGCACTTCATTCATTTCAAGAATGTCATCACTAGTCATGACAAGTGGAGATTCCATACCAGGGACGTTGATCTTGCTGACTTTTGAACCACCGGCAAGGATGATTTTCTTGGTTTCAAGCAATTCAGAACCATTTACCAAGACATTCTTGTCTTTAGTAATAGTACCGATACCCTTATGAACAGTAACTCCGTAGCTACGAAGAAGTCCTGCAACACCACCAACAAGAGTATTAACAACTTTAGATTTAGTTTCTAAAAGTTTTTCCATATCAACAGTGAAGTTAGGATTTTCAATCACGATACCACGATTTGCAGCATGACCGATATTTTCAATAATTTCAGCGTTATGAAGGTAGGTCTTGGTTGGAATACATCCACGGTTTAAGCAGGTTCCACCAAGTTCAGATTTCTCAACAAGGGCAACCTTACCGCCAAGTTGGGCAGCTTTAATGGCTGCCACATAACCAGCAGGACCTCCACCAATCACAACGATATCAAAAGCATCATCGCTCTTACCATCATCGTTTGAAGCACTTGCTGCAGGTGCAGGGCTAGCTTCTGGGGCTGCTGCTCCAGCTGTTGGGATGTTTTCCCCTTCTTCACCAAGGTAACCGATAACTTCCGTTACTGGAACAGTTTCCCCATCTCCTTTGAGGATAGCAATCAAGTAACCATCTTCTTCGGCTTCCAATTCCATGCTGACTTTGTCAGTCATGATTTCCAAAAGGATTTCTCCTTCTTTTACAAATTCTCCGACTTTTTTATTCCATTGGACGATTTGTCCTTCTGTCATATCCACGCCGGCTTTTGGCATAATTACTTCTAAGGCCATGTCTTCCTTCCTTTATCTATATCTTAAAAATGAATACTCTTGTTCTTAAATCAACATTGAGATTGGATTTTCAATCAATTCTTTCAAGTCTTTCATAAACTTGGCTCCAGCCATACCATCTACGACACGGTGGTCGATGGTTAATCCTAGGCTCATGATAGGGCGAATCACAATTTCACCATTGACGACAACTGGCTTCTCAATTGTAGAACTCACACCAAGGATAGCTGAGTTTGGTTGGTTAATGATAGGACCAAAGGACTGCACGCCAAACATTCCCAAGTTACTGATAGTAAATGTTGAATTTTGCAGTTCGCTTGGAGCCAATTTACCATCCAAGGTACGGCCAATGACATCTTTGAAGGCTACGACCAACTCTGACAAGCTTAGTTTTTCAGCATTGTAAACAACTGGTGTCATCAGTCCATTATCCATCCCAACTGCCATGGCAAGATTGACATAGTTGTGAGTGATAATGGTCTTGCCATCTTCTGTCAATGAAGCGTTGATGTAAGGATGTTTCATCAATGTCTTAACAACAGCGAGGGAAAGAAGGTCTGTTACAGTAGTCTTCTTCCCAGTTGCTTCCATGATTGGCTCCAGAACCTTCTTACGAAGAGCCAACATCTCCGTCATATCAACTTCATAGTTAAGAGTGAAGGTTGGAGCAGTTAGGTAAGATTCAACCATACGTTGAGCAATAACCTTACGCATTGGTGTCATTGGAATACGCTCAATTTCACCGTATGGTGTTACGTTATCAGGAACTTCTTCCACTTTTTCAATCTGGGCAGGAGACTTGATGGTATCGTTTTCGATATTTTCAGGAAGCAAGGCCAAAACGTCCTTCTTCATGATTTTACCACGATGACCCGTTCCTTGGATTTCCTGCCAAGCAATATTATGTTCGAGGGCAATTCGTTTTGCAAGTGGCGAAATGCGAACCACGTTTGTGTCTTTATAAGTTTCCACGTCTTCTTTGTGGACACGACCGTTTGCACCTGAGCCAGAAACGTCGTAGAGGTTGATCCCTAAATCATCCGCTAACTTTCTAGCTGCAGGAGTCGCTCTTAGCTTGTCATCAGCCATGACCTCTCCAATTCTATACTAAGATATTAAGGACGCAGAGGACAATGAAAAAATAGGAGATTGACGATGTGTTCGACGAACACAAGGAAATCTATCTTTTTTTCGCAGACCTCCGTCCGAATTCAATTAAATGATACAAAGGGCGTCAAAAGCGACTGAAAAATAGGAAATCGACGATGGCTTCGATGAAGCCAAGGAGATTTATCTTTTTTCCGAGCTTTTAGCCCGTGCTTTAATCTAAGATATTAAGGACGAAGAGCTCTGCACCCAAAAGATACAAAGTTTCTCGTCAGCTTTATTTTGTTTACATAACTTATCTTATGTAATTCTATTCTTTGTTATAAGTCTTACGGATGGCATCTTTGATGCTTTCAACTGTTGGAATCATTGCATTTTCTAGGTTTTGCGCATAAGGCATTGGCACATCTTCTCCTGCGCAACGGCGGATTGGTGCATCTAGATAGTCAAATGCTTCTGATTCTGAAATAATAGCTGAAATCTCACCGATATAGCCGCTTGTTTTGTGGGCATCGTTGACCAGAACAACCTTACCAGTCTTCTTAACTGAGTTAATGATAATCTCCTTATCAAGCGGAACAAGGGTGCGTGGGTCAACAATCTCAACAGAAATTCCTTCTTCTGCTAATTCTTCAGCTGCTTGAACCACACGGCGAAGCATTTTTCCATAAGTAACAACTGTTACATCCGTACCTTCACGTTTGATTTCCCCAACTCCAAGTGGAATCGTATAGTCTGGATCAACTGGTACTTCCCCTTTTTGGTTAAATTCTGACTTGTACTCAAGGATAATAACAGGGTTGTTATCACGGATAGAAGACTTAAGCAGTCCTTTCATGTCCGCAGGCGTACCTGGTGCTACAACCTTAAGTCCTGGGATATGAGTGAACCAAGACTCTAGAGATTGTGAATGCTGGGCTGCAGAACCAACTCCGTTACCAGCTGCACAACGAACAGTCATTGGAACCTGACCTTTACCACCAAACATGTAACGTGTTTTAGCAGCTTGGTTGACGATATTGTCCATGGCAATAACCGAGAAGTCCATGAAGGTCATATCAACGATTGGACGAAGTCCTGTCATGGCTGCTCCGGCTGCTGCTCCAGAGATGGCAGCTTCAGAAATAGGACAGTCACGAACACGTTCTGGACCAAATTCTTCAAGCATTCCAACAGAAGTTCCGAAGTCTCCTCCGAAGACACCGACGTCTTCTCCCATCAAGAACACATTTTCATCGCGACGCATTTCCTCAGACATAGCAAGGATAATGGTGTCACGGAAGGACATTGTTTTTGTTTCCATTTTATCTCTTTCTCCTTAGTCTGCGTAAATATCTTCAAAGGCTGATTCAAGCGGTGGGAATGGACTTTCTTCTGCAAATTTAACAGAAGCTTCTACTGCTTCCTTGACTTGCGTTTGGATTTCTTCCAATTCTTCGGCACTTGCAATAGTGTTTTCAATGAGGTACTTGCGAAGGTTTTCGATTGGGTCTTTTTGTTTCCACAATTCCACTTCTTCGCGGGTACGATATTTACCAGGGTCAGATGATGAATGACCAAGCCAGCGATAAGTTACACTTTCAATCAAGACTGGACCATTGCCACCACGAACATGATCTACAGCTTTCTTAAATCCTTCATAGACATCTATGACATTGTTACCGTCTTCGATGAACATTCCAGGAATTCCATAAGCAGCGCTACGTTGATGGATATGCTTCACATTAGTCATTTTCTTGATATCCGCAGAGATACCGTAACCGTTGTTAATGCAATAGAAAATGACTGGCAACTTCCAGATAGAAGCCATATTTACTGCTTCGTGGAAAACACCTTCGTTGGTCGCACCATCTCCAAAGAAGCAGACAACGATTTTTCCAGTATGTTGCATTTGCTGACTGAGGGCTGCACCAACAGCGATTCCCATACCACCACCTACGATACCATTGGCACCAAGGTTACCAGCATCAAGGTCAGCGATATGCATAGAACCACCTTTACCTTTACAGGTTCCAGTATATTTACCGAGGATTTCAGCCATCATTCCGTTGAGGTCAATTCCTTTGGCAATAGCTTGTCCGTGACCACGGTGGTTTGAGGTAATTAGATCATCTGGATTGAGAGCCAACATAGCACCCACGTTAGCCGCCTCTTCTCCAACAGAAAAGTGCGTCATTCCTGGCACTTTCCCTTTCTTTACTAATTGCGCAATTTTTAAGTCCATACGACGGATTTCTTCCATCTTACGGAACATCTCTAGCAAAAGATTTTTATCTAAAGTTGACATCTTCTTGCCTTTCTAAGTTTCTTCTTACCTTACTATTTTACCGTTTTTGGCAAATACTGTCAAAGTTTTTCTAAAAGAAATTTCACAAAATAAAAAAGAAAACCCCGTAAAAACAAGGAATTTTCTTATCAAGAATATTTTTTCACAAACTTTTTAGCGTTTGGATTTTGCTAAAGATTCAAATCTCTTCATAATCACAGTTAAACGCCAACGGTAGAGCGCTCCACTCACAATCAAACTAATAATCAAGCCAATCCAGTAAGAATAAGCTCCAAAATCTGTTAGGGAATCAAATACAATAGCCACTGGGATTGCTACGCCCCAATAACCAACCAAACCAAGGTAAAAAGGAATAACGGTATCCTTATACCCCCGTAAAATTCCCTGAAGCGGTGCCGCAAAGGTATCTGCTAACTGGAAGAAAAGACTATAAGTCAAAAAGCGCGCTGTCAAATCGATGAATTCTGGGTCGTTGCCATAAAGACTGGCCACATTTCCTCGAAAAATGTAAAGGAAGGATAAGGTGAAGGCCGCAAAAATGAGGGCTGTCCATCTTCCTAGACCAATATAGGTTTTCGCATCATCAAATCGCTTGGCTCCCACTTCATAGGAAACGACAATAGCCATAGCAGATGAGATACTCATAGGAAAGGCGTACATAAGACTTGAAAAGTTCATAGCTGACTGATGACTAGCGATAATCAAGGACGAAAACTTAGCCATAATCAAGCCAACCACGGAAAAGATAGCCACTTCCGCAAAGACAGTTCCCCCAATAGGCAGACCTAAGCGAACTCCTTCCTTGATTTTATCCATATTAAATGGAATTCGTCTTTCAAGGTGTAGGGCTTTGAGCTTCTCCTGTTTAAATAAAACCAGAACAGAAATCCCAAGCAAGACCCAGTAGGCCAAGGATGTTCCTAAACCAGCACCAGCACCTCCCAGTTCTGGAACACCAAAGGCCCCGTAAATCAAGAGATAGTTAAATCCGCTATTGAGAGGAAGTAACAAAAGCATGAGATACATAGACAGTTTGGTCAACCCTAGCGAATCCAGCAAGGAACGAATGACACTAAAGAGCAATAAGGGGATAATTCCGATAGATAAAAACCAAAGATAGCGAACCGCTACTGCCGCCACTGGTGCTTCTAGTCCAATATGATTTAAGACAGGAGGTGCCAAGAAAAGTACCAGTCCCAGTAAGACCACAGATAGCACCAGGGCCAAATAGATGAACTGGTAAAAATCAGACGCAACTTCTTCCTTTTTGTCACGACCAAGATGGTGACCAATAATAGGCACCAGGGCTGACACAATCCCTGTTAGAAATGTAAAGCAAGGATTCCAGATACTGGTTGCCATAGACACACCAGCCAAGTCCATAGTATTGTATTGACCTGTCATTGCAGTGTCAACAAAAGAGGCAGAATAATTGGCAAATTGGTAGATCAGGATTGGGAAGAAAATTTTTAAAAATAATACTAACTTCTCTCGTAAACACTTTGTCTTATACATACTTCTCTTTCTATTCTGATTTATCTAAACCAAAGAGTTTCAGACCATAGTTTTTCAAACTTAGCGGAGGGTTATTAGATTTTGAAGTAGTATGCCAACACGCACATGTTCGACAATAATAGCTTCTAACTAAACCTCCATTATCATATTGAACCGCATGGTCAGCTTTTTCTTTAGTTTCATATTGAATTTTAGAACGATTAGCTGCGGGACAGTAAATTCCACTATTAGATTTTGCTTGTCTCTCCCTACGTTTTCGAAAATAATTCATATGCCAACTCCTATCAAGCTTGATAGACGACTTGTCCCTTACAGATGGTGTATTTAACCTGCCCTTTTAAGGTTTCACCGATAATGGTGAATTAGCTGCTTTTGAAGCAAAATGGGAGTCCACAAGGCGGTCAGCCTTAGCATCAAAAATAGTGATGTCCGCTGGACCATTCTCAGCCAAATAACCTGCTTCAAAGTTGTAAAGCTTGGCTGGATTGTATGTCATTTTTTCAAGTAATTCCATCAAGCTCAACTCACCAGCTTCCACCAAATAAGTTAAACCGAGAGAAAGAGAGGTTTCCAAGCCAGTCATACCAGATGGCGCTTTGGTAATATCTTCGACTTTTTTTTCATCTGCATGATGAGGCGCGTGGTCAGTCGCGATAACTGTGATGATACCTGACTTGAGACCTTCAATCACGGCACGACGGTCTGATTCCAAACGAAGTGGAGGATTCATCTTAGCATTGCTTCCTTGTGTCAAAAGGAGCGCTTCGGTCTTAGAAAAATGCTGTGGTGCTACTTCTGCTGTGACTTGCGCACCCAAACCTTGAGCAAACTCAACTACTTTAACACTTTCTTCCTTAGACAAATGCTGGATGTGAACATGGGCCTTAGTTGCATAGGCAATCATAACATCACGCGCCATCATAGCGTACTCAGCTACCCCAGTCGCACCACAGATATGGAAATGTTCTTTAGCAATATTTTCGTTAAACCCAAGAATCCCATTCAAACCTGGATCTTCCTCATGAAGACTAATAAAGGTATTAAGCTTTTTAGCTTCCTCCATGGCTTCCTTGACAACTTTACTACTTTCAAGCGGAATACCGTCATCAGAAAAACCAACAGCTCCAGCTTCTAAAAGTGCCTTAAAGTCAGTCAAATCTTGCCCATTAAAGTTTTTAGTAATGGTCGCAACCGTCTTAACATTAATCTTCTCTTTAGCAGCTGACTGAAGAACTTCTTGCAAGGTCTCTACATCCGAGATTGTTGGACTAGTATTAGCCATCATGACGACAGTTGTAAAACCACCTGCAGCGGCTGCTAAGGCACCTGTATGAATATCTTCCTTGTGGGTTTGACCAGGTTCACGGAAATGAACATGAATATCTACCAAGCCAGGAGCAACTACAAGACCACTAGCATCAATTATCTCTGCTCCTTCTTCTTTAATCTCAGGCGCAATTTTTGATAATTTTCCCATCTTGAACTAAGACATCACACACTTGATCCAAACCAGACTTGGGATCCATTACACGACCATTTTTAATTAGTAACATCTGCTTTCTCCTTTATTCGTAGAAATCCACTTGGGTATCCAATAACTTCTCACCATCATAAACAAACTTTGCTGAAAAAAAATGGTTTATCTTCTAAAAGCCACTCAACAAAGGTATGGTCTCCTTCCCAGGTTGGTTTGCTTAAAACCTCATCATAAGGAACCCATTCTAAAGTCCCTTCATTACAGTCAATTAAATCACCTTCGAACTCCGTCACTTTAAAAACATAGGTGTACCAGTCTAAATCTGGTGTAAATTCAGGAAAAGTGATAACACCTTTTAGAACTGGCTTGGCTTTGAGCCCTGTTTCTTCAAGGATTTCACGCACTGCACATTCCTGTGGAGTCTCACCACGCTCTAGCTTACCACCCACACCAATCCATTTCCCTTCATGGACATCATTGGGTTTCTTATTACGATGGAGCATAAGCAATTCTTTCCCGTTATCAATGTAGCAAATTGTCGCTAACTGAGGCATATTTTCTCCTTATCTAAGCCAATCGATTGGCTCTTGTCCTGTCTCTTTTAAGAATGCATTGGCCTTGGAAAAAGGCTTGGAACCCCAAAATCCTCTATAAACTGACAAAGGACTGGGATGGGCTGATTCGATAATCAAGTGATGAGGATTGGTAACTAAGGCCTTCTTCTTGCGTGCATAAGCTCCCCAGAGTACAAAAACGACTGGTCTATCCAGATTATTGACGACCTTTATAACCGCATCTGTAAACGGCTCCCATATCTGCCCAGCATGACCATTGGCCTGTCCAGCAGGAACCGTCAAACAAGCATTAAGAAGCAAGACTCCTTGCTCAGCCCAAGCTGTCAAATCATGTGATTTCTTAACACCAATATCATCTGACAATTCTTTCAAGATATTTTGCAAGGATGGTGGAGCTGGGATAGAGTCCGGTACAGAAAAACTCAAGCCCTGCGCTTGACCTGGCCCGTGATAGGGATCTTGCCCTAGAATCACCACCTTAACTTCTTCAAGCGGTGTTGTCAAGAGAGCCTGAAAAACCTTTTCCTTGGGTGGATAAATAGTCCCCTGAGCATAGACCTGATTCATAAACTGATTGATTTTCCCGAAATAACCCTCAGGTAATTGCTCCTTAATCAAAGCATGCCAAGACGAGTGTTCCATAGCCGACTCCTTCGTTTTTACTGCCTCTATTATAGCAAAAAGTGGCTGTCTAAACCACTTTTTACAGTTTATCTAAACAATCCAGCAAGTCTCGGTAAGAATGGACTTCGTAGGTTGGCTGGGCTTGTGTGGGATTTTCGAGTTGATGAGGATTGTACCAAATAGTATCAATCCCAGCATTATTGCCACCTTGAATGTCGGCGGTTAGAGAGTCTCCAATCATCAGCGTCTTTTCTTTGCTAAAACCTGCAATCTGTTGACCAATTTTTTCATAAAAAAGAGCATCCGGCTTTTGTGTTTGCAGCTGTTCAGAGATAAAGACTTGATTGAAATAAGGTGCCAGACCAGATTGAGCCAAACGCCCTGTCTGAATGGCAGTAATGCCATTTGTCGCAGCATACAAGTCATAATCACGCTCGATGAGGCTGTCCAAGAGTTCATGAGCGCCAGAAATCGTTTGTCCCTGTTGGGCTAAGTAAAATTGGTAACGTTGGGCTAGAAAACTACCATCTTTCTCCAGTCCAAAATGAGAAAATAAACGAGAAAAGCGCGTGTTAACCAGCTCTTGTTTACTAATTTTCTTTTGCTCCAAATCCTTCCAGAGAGCCTTGTTCATGGGAACGTAAAAGTCTTTGTAGGCCTGAATATCTGCAACCCCTTCTTCTTTTAGAAGTTGCGTCAAAGCCACATCCTCAGCAGCATCAAAATCAAGAAGAGTGTGGTCAAGGTCGAAAAGTAGAAATTTGTAGGACAATTTGAGAGTTTTCCTTTCTAGGTACTTAATAGATTAGTTTATTTCTTCTTTTTCTTAGTTTTATTCATCAACATACCAACTACAACTGGAGTAACCACACTGCCAACTTGTCCAACAACTTTAAGTATCTTTTTTGCTTCATCTATTTTTTTTGTTTCTACACGATTCGCACTTATTGTGCTTATAACTTGATGGTAAATCCCTAGTACATGTCTTGCATTTTTTTATTTCTTTCATTCTAGCACCTCTGTCTCAATAGAATCTGTTTTATTTGGCAATTTCATTATAGAAGTTTCAATTTTTGGCAATTCTTTTGTCCAGTAATTTGTAGGCGAAGGATCAAGTAAATCAAGTCTCTCTACTAATTCCTGAGAACTGAGATAAGTTTCGTTAATAAATTTCCCAAAGTAATCCAAACTTTTTTGAGCAGCTTTTTTCTCGCCCAACTCATTATAAGCTATTGCTGCTGATAGTGAAACGATATTTACAGCTGCTAATCCATCTCGAATCTCATTCATACGAGCTTCAATTTTATCTGGTTTATCCCCTTTTAATAACTTACCCCAAGTAGAATCTGGTTGTTCTTTGATAAAATTTACATTTGATTTTTGACTAAGCATTAAGAGATTTCTACTATCTTCTGCATCTGAAATAACTTGCAGTAACATCATTGTTCTAATATTTGGATCTGATATCTCTCTAGCTTGCAAGAGTTTCTGTTGACAACTATAGGCTATTGCAAGTCTATCTGACTCCTGTCCTTTTCTGACGTCCTCAATAGCATATTGTACATTTTGAATCTCCTCTGCAATCTGAGCCATTTGAATTTGTGACGAATAATCAGCTAACGCTTTATTTAATTCTGGTGTCAATTTAACAGATTTCAATGGTACATTTCCAATGACTTTATTAGTATTAGTATCTACTAATACCGCCAAGAGAGAGCCATCTTTCTTGGTCATTAATTTTAACACTCCTTGAGCAATTGCTTCCCGTTGTTCTGGAGAAAGAATTGCCTGAAAAACCTCTTCAGGTATACTAGATTGGACAACATTGATAAAGGCTGGAGCAGAATATAACATTTTTTCTACTTCAGATAAGATTTTATTAGCATTTTTGACTAAAGGTTTGGCTATTTCTGGTAACTTATTAAAAAATGCTGAGGTTTTAGTTCATAGCCATCAATATCAAGAATATCGAAGTCATCTTCTCCAAAAAATAAAACTTCATCCATAAATTACTACCTCATTATGTTTAAATTATTAGAAATATTATACCATATTAAACAAAATTATGATTTTGATTTTTCTTTAATATTATTTATCCAATCATTTTTACTGGAATCTAACATAGAATAATACTATCCTATACAATTGACAGCTCAAATCTTTCAGAATAGAACAATCCTAACTATCGAATACTCTAACTTCATAAATATCTATGCAATTCTAGATCTAGAATTCCTATAAACTAAATGTTTTCGCACTCTTCTAAAACATTGATTGCCTTAAATTTTAATTTTTGAAGGATTCTAAAGCTAGAATAGTCCCATCACAATCAGTTTTGAATTATTATACTCAATGAAAATCAAGAGCAAACTAGGAAACTAGCCGCAGGCTGTACTTGAGTACGGCAAGGCGACGTTGACGTGGTTTGAATTTGATTTTCGAAGAGTATTAACAATTTAGAAACGCTATGATTCCACTCCTTTTACATTAAAAAGGAACTACACAAAGCAATCCCTTTCTGATTTTGAAATTATTTACTTAAAATTTGATAGTTGAGATAATCAATAGCCCATCTATAAAAAGAGTTATAGTAAAATTCCTTATTTATTGATTTCAAGCTCCGACAACTGTGTTTGAATAACTGACAGTTCTGCACCAGCCTGAAGAAGAGCAGCTGCAGTATAGGCACCTTCTACAATTGGAACCCTATTGATCATGATACTTTTATCACTGAAATCAGCCACCATTTCATAAGTTCATTTTAGCAGAACCTAGGTCAAAAAAGGCTAATAAAGTATCTGCTGGATTTTCGGAAACAACCCTATCTACTTGATCAAAACTTGTTCCAATTCCTCCATCTTCGGTTCCTCCTACATAAGTAATCGGGACATCTTTAGCTACTTCACTAATCAGTTCAACAACACCTTCTGCAATGTGTTTGGAATGTGAAACGATAACAAGACCAATACTTCCCATTAAACCACCCCAGTTTCTAAAAGAGCAGTAAAGAGTAATCCTGATGAGAATGATCCAGGATCAATATGTCCAAGAGAACGTTCTCCTACATAAGATGCCCTTCCTTTAGTTGCAAGTAAATCTTTGGTAGCATTCACTACCTTATCAATGACCTCTTGAGTCAATTGACCAGCAGACAAGGCAGCAATAACAGGATTCCAAACATCAACCATTGTCTTTTCTCCAACTTCTGCTTTCCCACGTTTGACAATCATATCCAAACCACTTTGTAAGATTTCTTCTAATTTCGAATTTGAATCAGCCTTGGCCATGCCCATAAAAGCAGAGCCATACAAGGGACCAGAAGCACCGCCTACCTTACTCAGTAGTTGCATTGAGACAAGCTTAAACACATCACTGCTGGTCTCAAATTTCTTTCCTTCTAAGTTTTCCATAACTGCAGCCATGCCACGCGCCATATTTCCACCGTGGTCTCCATCCCCTATAGGAGTGTCTAACTCACTAAGGTAATCTTTCTGTTCTTGAATCTTTTCATTAAAAAGCTTCATCCATTCAAGAGCTTGTTCAACATTCATGAAACATTTCCTCCTTGAGTCTTACCAAGCTGGGGTAGTAACAGGTGCATTTAGAGCATCCAACCACTCATCATCTGCCAATCGAATCAATGTTAATGACAAACCAGCCATATCGATTGAAGTCATATAGTTTCCAATTTTCTTAAACGCCAACTCAATACCTTTTTCATGGAGCAATTTAGCCACATCATTTGCAAATACATATTGCTCCATAAGAGGAGTGCTTCCTAAACCATTAATAAGAAGGCCATAGCGTTCTCCAGCCTTAAGTTGGAAACCTTCAGATAATTTTTCAACCAATTCTGAGGCCAATTGTGCTGAAGGGTGCATTTTCTCTTTTTTATATCCTGGCTCACCGTGGATACCAACTCCATATTCAAATTCATCATCTTCTAGAACAAAACCTGGTTTCCCAACTTCTGGAACAGTAGCGCCAGATAGAGCTAAGCCAATTGTTTTAATTTCTAAGACAAGTTTGTCAGCCAAGTCCTTCATTTCAGATAATGATTTACCAGAACGAGCCGCAACACCCAAAATTTTATGGACTAAAATAGTACCTGCAACACCTCGACGGCCTTGGGTATAGAGACTATTTTCAACAGCGATATCATCATCAACCACAACACTTGCTACATCAATACCTTCCATTTCAGCAAGTTCTTGTGCAATTTCAAAGTTCATAATGTCACCAGAATAGTTCTTGATGACCATGAAAACTCCAGCACCTTCATCAGCCGCCTTAATGGCTTCTAAAATTTGGTCCGGAGTAGGTGAAGTGAAGACTGCTCCACAAATGGCAGCAGACAACATTCCATCTCCTACAAAACCAGCATGACTTGGTTCATGTCCTGAACCTCCACCTGAAATGAGTCCAACTTTTCCTGTCTTTTCTGCCTTTCTAACGATGACATCAAAACCATCTAAGCGTTCTACCAAGTCATCATGCATGAATGACAACCCCTGCAACATTTCATCAACAACCTGTGTCGGTTCATTTATAATTTTTTTCATGAGAAACTCCTTTCGGCATTTACCTTTGTTTTCGCTTTCATTATATATTTTTTATTGCTGGATGATAAGGGACAGATTCTATTATTTGTCCCCTTTTAAACCCGTTTAAAACATTTTTTTGGTAAAATGAAGTAAGTAAAAGAAAGGCTTCCTATGGCATCATCACTCATTACAAAAAAACGAATTGCCAAGGCATTTAGAGATCTATTAGCTACTAGAGAATTTGACAAAATTTCCATTGTGGATATCATGGAATCAGCTGGCATTCGTAGACAGACCTTTTATAATCACTTTCTTGACAAATATGAACTGCTAGACTGGATATTTGAAAATGACTTAACCGAGTATATCACCAATAACTTGGATTTTATTTCGGGCCAAAAACTATTACAAGAATTATTTTTTTATTTCGAACAAGAGCGTGACTTTTATATTCAACTTTTTGATATTCAAGGGCAAAATAACTTCTATGACCAATTTATCAGCTACTGTCGCTTGCTTGTATCAAAAATTTTAAGAGAATACGGTCAGATTGATATCGATTCATCTGCTTATACTTGTTTTTTGTTAGACTATCATTCACATGCTCTAGCAGAAATCGTGAAGGCTTACGTCAATAAAAAAAGTCCAGTTCCACAACCAGACTTTCTAATCATGACAATTATTGGAAAGAGACCACAATGACATTTATTTCAAATCATAAACAGAAAATTATTTCAAGTTACATTTCGGCAACTGTCAGCAGTCATCCTAAATTAGAAAAGCACCCTACCTTACCATTAGTCTATCAAAAAAATCGTAATCCTCATCAGGTTCCAATATTGGCGGGTGGAGGTTCAGGACACGAACCTGCTCATATTGGATATGTGGGAAAAGGAATGCTTACCGCTGCTATCTATGGCCAATTATTTACTCCTCCTACAAGAACTGAAATCTTAGAGTCCATTCGTTTTTTAAACAATGGTCACGGTGTCTTCATCATTGTAAAAAATTTCGAAGCAGACATCAAAGAATTTAGCTCGGCCATTAATACTGCTAGACAAGAAGGAATTAAGGTCGGCTATAGTCTAGCACACGACGATATTTCTATTGAACCTCACAATAGATTTCAAATTAGAGGAAGAGGACTTGCAGGGACTATTTTACTTCATAAAGTTCTAGGATATGCAGCTCAAAATGGTGCCGACATCGAGCAACTAACTGATTTAGGTCATCAACTTGCTCCCGAAATCGCAACAATTGGCTTTGCAACGAAATCGGCTAGTCTCCCCCAAGCCACCCTTCCACTATTTAACTTAGAAGAAGGAAATATTTCTTATGGTATTGGCATACATGGCGAAGAAGGCTATCGTATCGTCCCATTCCAATCATCGGAAATCCTGGCAAATGAAATTATAAGTAAATTAAGATTGCACTATCATTGGAAAAAGGGTGATCAATTTATATTGCTTGTAAATAATCTAGGCACTACCAGCAACTTAGAAATGGGCATATTTATCAATGATATCCTTCAACTCTTAGAAATTGAAGGAGTCACTATTACCTTTATAAAATCAGGAACATTTATGACCAGTTTGGATATGGCAGGTATATCCGTAACTCTTTGCCCTGTAAAAAATAAGCAGTGGCTAGAAGCGCTCAATGCTCCAACGACAGCTTTTGCATGGTAATTTGCTTGTATAACTCAAAAGGGCTACATCACTTGATAGCCCTTTGCTTTTATCTTACGTTTAAAAGAACTGATTATTACCATTTCAAATAGGCCATCTATCCCTTACAATTCTTCTGATGTGCTTTGAGTTTTTTCAGAGCCCAATCATAGTGGCTTGACGTGCTACTGACAAAGTAGGAACCTAGACTTGTTCCTCCCGTCCACTTATAGACACCTTTGGTAAAGAGGTCGTCATTGCTAAAAACTTCTATCAACTCTAAAACCTCTCTATGTGATTGTTCTAGGAGTCTAGTCGCTTCTTCTAAGGAGGTTTTCTGGTGCTTCTTCCAAAAAGCGACATTCATTTCTCCATAAGTTTTCCAATTATAAGATTCAGGGAGAAAAGGTCTTTCTTGACCTTCTTGATTAGAATGTACCCAAGTCAAAAGTAACTGCTGCCATTCATAAAGATGGATCAAGACATCCCGTAGATTTTTATCCCTTT
Organism: uncultured Streptococcus sp.; assembly: GCA_927910965.1. Taxonomy (GTDB): domain Bacteria; phylum Bacillota; class Bacilli; order Lactobacillales; family Streptococcaceae; genus Streptococcus. Next base: position 19,716 of record CAKMOM010000074.1, on the reverse strand, counting down.
TCCAGTGAGCTTCTTTTTTCTTTGGGTCTCTTGAAAAATCAAATGGAGTCTGTAGCTCATCTTCACTTAATTGAGAGATGAAGAGGTTAAGCTTTTCATAATTTTCCTTAGAGACCTGCATTAGCTCCTCTTTTGTTTTTGGTCTAGGCACAGAGTTTTTCCCTTCATATTGCTAGTTATTATGAGAATTTTTTCTCCTTTAAATCTCTATAACTTATCCTTTAATTTCTCAACAAAGAGATAGGCTGCTGGACAGGTCAAAGTATTCTTAATCGTTAAATGGTTGATTTGATGGATCTTTTTGCGATCTGTATGGGGAAATTCCCGACAAGCCTTTGGACGAACTTCATAGATGGAACAGAGATTATCTCCTCCTAGAAAGGGACAAGGCATGGATTTAAAAACCTTATCACCATCTTCATCTACCTGCAGAAACTCCGCTTCAAAAGCTGGTAATTTCATCTTAAAGTACTTAGCAATACGAGTGATGTCTGCTTCCTTGAAGTCAGGTCCCAATGTCTTGCAACAGTTAGCACAGGCAGTACAATCAATCTCTGCAAAGACTTCTTGGTGTATCTGCTGGGCTATCTTATCTAGATTTTTTGGTGGCTTTTTCTTTAAATTGGCTAAAACTTTTCGATGCTCCTTCTGCTTTTGTAAGGCTAGCTGGTGGTAGTACTCAATATCAATTTCTTTAGACATGTTTTCTCTCTTATTCTAATTACTTTCCCCTATTATACCATGCCTCTGAACCATTGAAAAGTGGACTTTACAAGACTATACTATTCCCGAATGTATCAAAAAACCTTGCAACTAGGTTACAAGGTTAATGACATTAATCGAAGTTAACGTATTCTTTTTGAAGTTCAAGAACTTCTTCCATTGTTGAACACTCTGTAAGGGCACGGTTAGCGTACTCTTCCATCTTAGCAGTATCCAATTTCTTCATCAAGCTACGTGTACGAAGTACTGATGTTGCTGACATAGAGAACTCATCCAAGCCCATTCCGACAAGAAGTGGAACAGCTTTTTGGTCACCAGCCATCTCACCACACATACCAGCCCATTTACCTTCAGCGTGAGCTGCCTTGATAACGTTGTTGATCAAGCGAAGGATTGATGGGTTATATGGTTGGTAAAGGTATGAAACTTGCTCGTTCATACGGTCTGCTGCCATTGAGTATTGGATCAAGTCGTTTGTACCAATTGACATGAAGTCCACTTCTTTTGCAAATTGGTCTGCAAGCATCGCTGCTGCAGGGATTTCAATCATGATACCAACTTGGATGTCATCCGCAACTGCAACACCTTCAGCAAGAAGATTTGCTTTTTCTTCTTCATAAACTGCTTTAGCTGCACGGAATTCTTTCAAAAGGGCAACCATTGGGAACATGATACGCAATTGACCATGAACAGAAGCACGAAGAAGAGCACGGATTTGTGTACGGAACATTGCATCTCCAGTTTCAGAAATAGAGATACGAAGGGCACGGAATCCAAGGAATGGGTTCATTTCATGTGGCATATCGAAGTAAGGAAGTTCCTTATCTCCACCGATATCCATTGTACGAACAACCACTGGTTTACCATTCATTCCCTCGAGTACAGCCTTGTATGCTTCATACTGCTCATCTTCAGTTGGGAAGTCTTGAGAATCCATGTATAAGAACTCTGTACGGTAAAGTCCAACAGCTTCTGCACCGTTGTTATTAACACCTTCAACGTCTTTTGGAGTACCGATGTTAGCAGCCAACTCGAAGTGTTTACCGTCAGCAGTCACTGTTTGAGCATCTTTCAAAAGTGCCCATTCAGCTTTTTGTTTTGCATAAGCTTCACCAGCTGCTTTAAATTCTGCCGCTTGTTCATCTGTTGGGTTGATAATCACTTCACCAGTAATTCCGTTAACGGCAAGGATATCACCGTCTTTCACTACTTCAGTGATGTTGTTTGTTCCCAATACAGCTGCAATTTCAAGTGTACGTGCCATGATAGCTGAGTGGCTTGTACGTCCACCGATATTTGTTACAAAAGCTTTTACAAAGTTTTTGTCCAATTGAGCTGTATCAGATGGTGTCAAGTCATGCGCAATCACGATTACTTCTTCATTGATAGAAGCTGGGTTTGGCAATTTCTTACCAAGAAGGTTTGCCAATACACGTTTTGTCACGTCGCGGATATCCGCTGCACGTTCTTGCATATATGGGTTGTCTTCCATACCTTCAAAGATAGTGATGAACATGTCAGTCACTTCTTTAAGACCTGCTTCTGCATTGACTTTCTTAGCACGGATTGTTTCTTTAATCTGACCAATCAATTCTGGGTCAGAAAGAACCATCAAATGAGCGTCAAAAACTTGAGCCGCTTCTTCACCAAGCGTACCTACAGCTTTCTCACGGATAAGAGAAAGCTCGTTTTGAGAAGCTTCAAGAGCTACATCCAAACGAGCCTCTTCTGCGTTTGTATCTTCGACTGGAACAGTCTCGAATGACAAATCCGGTTGAACGAGTAGATATGCTTTTGCAACTGCAACACCGTCAGATGCTGCGATTCCTTTAAGCATTTCTGTCATTTCCCTTATGCCAATCCTTCTTTTTCCATTGTTTCTGAGATTGCAGCGATAGCGTCATCTGCATCTGCACCTTCAGCTGAGATAGTTACGTCAGCACCTTGGCCAACACCAAGACTCATAACACCCATGATTGATTTAAGGTTAACTGATTTACCTTTATACTCAAGAGTGATATCTGAAGCAAATTTGCTAGCAGTTTGTACCAACAATGTTGCTGGACGTGCGTGAATACCTGTTTCTGCCACTACGTGGAAATCTTTAGAAGCCATAGTTTGACTCTCCTTTTGTTCTTTCTTTTTTTGAGTTATATGTGATAACCCTTACAATTTGGTATTATATCATCTTCTCGGATTTTTTTCAAGCATTTTATGGGATTTATTCGATTTCCTTTCAGATAACTTGCTGAAAATCTTCTATATTTATTGACAAAACACAGGATATAGTTTTCCAAAAAACTACTTGTAGGATATTCTTTGCTATTTCACAAACAAAACACTATATATTGTGTATATGTGTGTTTGACAGAAAAATAGACCACTATATTTAGTTTTAAATCATTGACAAAAATTTATTTTCTGATATACTAAGAAAGTAATCTATTTTGAAAGAGGAGTTACACAATGGTAACCGTTTATTCTAAAAACAACTGTGTCCAATGTAAGATGACCAAACGTTTCTTGGACAGTAATAATGTCGCTTATCGTGAAATCAATCTTGATGAGCAACCTGAGTACATCAATCAAGTTAAAGAGCTCGGTTTCAGCGCAGCTCCTGTTATCCAAACACCAACTGAAGTCTTTTCAGGTTTCCAACCAGGAAAACTGAAACAATTAGCATAATCTTAATACATCATCCAGAAGAAACTGCTTCTAGGGCTAACTTAGAAGCCTTTCTTTTGTAATTAGATAAGGGAAATTTTATGGGATTAAAACATCTTGAGGACGTGACTTACTTCCGTCTCAATAACGAAATCAATCGTCCTATCAATGGACAAATCATGCTTCATAAAGATAAGGAAGCCTTGGATGCCTTCTTTAAAGAAAATGTAGTTCCAAACACTATGTTTTTTGATTCAATCAAGGATAAAATCAACTACCTCATTGAACACAACTACATCGAAACAGCCTTTATCAAGAAATACCGTCCAGAATTTTTGGAAGAATTGCACCAATTTATCAAAGAACAAAACTTCCAATTCAAGTCTTTCATGGCTGCCTATAAATTTTACAATCAATATGCCTTGAAGACAAATGACGGTGAATACTATCTTGAAAGTATGGAAGACCGCGTCTTCTTTAACGCCCTTTATTTCGCTGATGGTGATGAAGCTGTTGCAATCGATATTGCCAATGAAATCATCCACCAACGCTACCAACCTGCTACTCCTTCCTTCTTGAATGCTGGACGTGCTCGTCGTGGGGAGTTGGTATCTTGCTTCTTGATCCAGGTAACAGATGATATGAACTCTATCGGACGTTCTATCAACTCGGCTCTTCAACTCTCACGTATCGGTGGTGGTGTGGGAATTACCCTCAGCAACCTTCGTGAAGCTGGCGCACCTATCAAAGGCTATGAAGGTGCCGCTTCTGGTGTCGTACCAGTTATGAAGCTTTTTGAGGACAGCTTCTCTTACTCTAACCAATTGGGTCAACGTCAAGGTGCCGGTGTTGTCTACCTCAACGTCTTCCACCCAGATATTATCGCCTTCCTTTCAACTAAGAAAGAAAACGCTGATGAAAAAGTTCGTGTGAAGACTCTATCACTTGGTGTTGTAGTGCCAGATAAATTCTACGAATTGGCTCGTAAAAATCAAGAAATGTACCTCTTCAGCCCATACTCTGTAGAACTTGAATACGGTGTGCCATTTAACTACATCGACATCACTGAAAAATACGATGAATTGGTCGCAAATCCAAACATCCGCAAGACAAAAATCAAGGCGCGTGATTTGGAAACTGAAATCTCTAAATTACAACAAGAGTCTGGCTATCCTTATGTAGTCAACATTGATACAGCTAACCGTGCAAATCCAGTTGATGGAAAAATCATCATGAGTAACTTGTGTTCTGAGATCCTTCAAGTCCAAGAACCAAGCTTGATCAACGATGCTCAAGAATTCCTTCAAATGGGGACTGACGTTTCATGTAACCTTGGTTCAACCAACGTGGTCAACATGATGACTTCACCTGACTTTGGTCGTTCTATCCGTGCTATGGTTCGTGCCCTTACTTTCGTTACAGATAGTTCACACATCGTAGCTGTTCCTACTATCGACCACGGAAATAGCCAAGCTCATACCTTTGGTCTTGGTGCCATGGGACTTCACAGCTACCTTGCCCAACAACTGATTGAGTATGGATCGCCTGAGTCTGTTGAGTTTACCAGCATCTACTTTATGCTTATGAATTACTGGACCTTGGTTGAGTCAAACAATATTGCGCGTGAACGTGGTATTACCTTCCATAACTTTGAAAAATCAGACTATGCTAACGGAAGCTACTTCGACAAGTATGTGACTGGCGAATTTGTTCCAAAATCAGACCGTGTTAAAGAACTCTTCAAAGATGTCTTTATCCCAAGTGCTGCTGACTGGGCTGAACTTCGCGACAAGGTTCAAGCAGATGGACTTTACCACCAAAACCGCCTTGCTGTAGCACCAAATGGTTCTATCAGTTATATCAATGACGTTTCTGCTTCTATCCACCCGATTACACAACGTATCGAAGAACGTCAAGAAAAGAAAATCGGTAAAATCTACTATCCTGCTGCTGGCTTGTCAACAGAAACCATTCCTTACTACACTTCTGCTTACGACATGGATATGCGTAAGGTGATTGATGTTTACGCAGCTGCAACTGAGCACGTGGACCAAGGACTTTCACTCACACTCTTCATGCGTAGTGACATTCCAAAAGGACTTTACGAATGGAAAAAGGAAAATAAACAAACGACACGTGACTTGTCTATCCTTCGTAACTATGCCTTTAACAAAGGTATCAAGTCTATCTACTACGTCCGTACCTTTACAGATGATGGTGGAGAAGTCGGTGCTAACCAATGTGAAAGCTGTGTGATTTAATCTTTGCTTGAGGAAACTACATTTTCTCAGATAAGTTCTTCATTCACCCTGCTAAACTAAACTGGAATAAGCATCTATACTATGGAAAAACACAAAAGTCGGACTTCCGACTTTTTGTGCGATACTCCTCTAGAATTATGATAAAATAGAAGTAATTGTGAGTTCACAATACTAAACACAGAAAGAGATTTCAAATGGAAACTTACTACAAAGCCATTAACTGGAATGCCATCGAAGATGTCATCGACAAATCAACTTGGGAAAAACTGACGGAGCAATTCTGGCTTGATACACGTATTCCTTTGTCAAATGACTTGGATGACTGGAGAAAGCTATCAAGTGTAGAAAAAGACTTAGTTGGAAAAGTCTTTGGTGGTTTAACCCTTCTCGACACTATGCAATCTGAAACTGGAGTTCAAGCCCTTCGCGCAGACATCCGTACACCACACGAAGAAGCTGTTTTCAATAACATCCAATTTATGGAATCTGTCCACGCTAAATCTTATTCATCAATCTTTTCTACCTTAAATACCAAGGCTGAGATTGAAGAAATTTTCGAATGGACCAATACCAATCCTTACCTACAAAAGAAGGCTGAGATTGTTAACGAAATCTACCTAAACGGTAACCCACTTGAAAAGAAAGTAGCCAGCGTTTTCCTTGAAACCTTCCTCTTCTACTCTGGTTTCTTCACTCCCCTCTACTACCTTGGTAATAACAAACTAGCCAACGTTGCGGAAATCATCAAACTGATTATTCGTGATGAATCTGTTCACGGAACCTACATTGGTTACAAATTCCAACTTGGTTTCAATGAATTGCCTGAAGAAGAGCAAGAAAAACTCAAGGATTGGATGTACGACCTGCTCTACACTCTCTACGAGAATGAAGAAGGTTACACAGAGAGCCTCTATGACGGTGTTGGTTGGACGGAAGAAGTTAAAACCTTCCTTCGCTACAATGCCAACAAGGCACTTATGAACCTGGGGCAAGATCCACTCTTCCCAGATTCAGCTGATGATGTCAACCCAATCGTTATGAACGGTATTTCAACAGGAACTTCCAACCACGACTTCTTCTCTCAAGTCGGAAATGGTTACCTCCTTGGTGAAGTTGAAGCCATGCAAGACGATGATTACAACTACGGTTTGGACTAATTCACTTATCCCAGAACTGATAACAAATATCATGGTTTGTTTAAAACAACCATGATATTTTTGTTTTTTGTTTTCTTTTGTTTTTAAATTGATTGATTGAATACTTTATGATAAAATAGTAATAGAAATAGAGGTGATAACGATGCTAAAGCAGGAAAAACTAGATAATATTCTAGAAACGGTAAATACAAAAGGAACTATTACTGTCAAAGAAATCATGACTCGCTTGGATGTGTCAGATATGACTGCTAGACGCTACTTGCAAGAGTTGGCAGATAAGGATCTACTTGTTCGGGTTCACGGGGGAGCTGAGAAAATTCGCACAGGTTCTATTTTAAATAATGAACGTTCCAATATCGAAAAACAAAGCTTACAAATCGCAGAAAAACAAGAAATCAGCCGTTTTGCAGGTCATTTAATCGATGAAGGGGAAACCATTTTTATCGGCCCAGGAACAACCTTGGAATCTTTTGCCCGTGAACTTCCAATTGATAATATTCGTGTTGTAACAAACAGTTTACCAGTCTTTCTCATCCTAAACGAACGAAAACTAACAGATTTGATTTTAATTGGTGGAAACTATCGCTCTATCACTGGAGCCTTTGTGGGAACACTAACCTTGCAAAACTTAGCCAATCTTCAATTTTCTAAAGCTTTCGTTAGCTGTAATGGTATCAAGGACAATGCGATTGCGACCTTTAGTGAAGAAGAAGGTGAATCCCAACGCATCGCCCTCAATAATTCCAATAAAAAATACTTACTAGCTGACAATAGTAAGTTCAATAAGTTTGATTTTTACACCTTCTACAATATCTCAGATATTGATACCATCGTTTCAGATTCTAAACTGAGCAAAGAAACCTTCGAACAACTTTCAAAACAAACAAAAATTATTCTTTCTAAACCATAAAACTGAGGATTGATAAAATATAAAATGCGTCATATCAAGAAAATAAGAATCTTGATATGACGCATTTTTTGATGAAGATTTTTACAAAGAGTTTCCTAGATTCTTTATGATTGTTGAAACGGCATAAAATCTGAATCAAAGGAGATATTATCCCATTCTTCAGGATTGATAAAATTTAAAAACAGATTTTTAAATTCTTCCAGCTCATAATCTGAATGACAAATCCATTCTTTACCAGTCGAGACATACCATTTTCCGAGACTTTTCAATTCTTCATTCGTCAAACACGGTGTTTGAGAGCATTTTTCGAAATTGATAATATAAACTTTTTCATAAATAGATTGGATTAAATCTTTGAACATCTTTTTTCCTCACTAAAATTCTATATTTAATTACTCATTCTACTACTCAATCACTTGAGTTTCTGCTACTTTCTTGTACCAGTGAGCTGATTTCTTAGGGTAACGTTCTTGAGTTTCAAAGTCTACATAAAAGAGACCGTAACGTTTCTCATATCCATTTGACCATGAGAAGACATCCATTAATGACCAAATGAAGTAACCTTTTACATTCGCTCCATCTGCAATCGCATCAGATAATACTTCCAAGTGTTGTTTGACATAATCAATACGGCCATCATCGTAAACAGTGTTATCAACGAACTCATCTTTATAACCAAGTCCATTTTCAGTGATGTAGATTTTCTTATAGTTAGGATAATCTTTCTTCACGCGCATGATTTGGTCATACAAACCTTGAGGGTAGATAATCCAATCCCAGTCCGTACGTGGCACATAATCAGGAGCTACACGACGACCAACACCTTTGATTTGGTATTTAGAGCTTCCTTTCTCACCCTTACCATTATGGATAATTTCAGTTTCTCCATAAAATGCTTCCATCCAGTCACTCATATAGTAGTTGATGCCTAGAAAATCATTCAAGTCTTTTGCAGCTTCTAATGCTGTAAAATCTTCTTCACGAAGATCCAAGCTACCACCATTGGCAGCCAAGATAGCCTCTACCCCTGCCAGGGTCTTTTCAGAGTAGTGACCCAGATAAGTTGCATCCAAGATAAATTTATTATGGATAATGTCCTCCAACTCTGCCGCAATAACATCTGCAGGATTTTCAGGATCTAGAGGATACTTAGTAGGCAGAGCATGAACAACCCCAATTTCACCTTTATAGCCGTTCTCTTTGTACAATTTTACCGCACGTGCATGAGACACCATCATATTGTGGTGCGATTGGAAGACTTTGGCAAGGTCGTACTGAATACCTGGAGGGAATTTACCAACCAAATATTGACCATCACCGATTGGTCCAATTTCATTGAAGGTTGTCCAATAGTTTACTTCTGGAAATTCTTCAAAACAGAAGGCAGCATAGTCTACAAAGTGTTCAATATTTTCACGGTTTAAGAAGTCGCCATTTGAGTGGAGAGCTTCTGGTGTGTCAAAGTGATGAAGAGTTACAAAGGGCTCAACATGGCGTTTGTGACACTCTGCAAATAAATTATGATAAAACTCAACACCTTTAGCATTTACTTGACCGTAACCAGTCGGGAAAATACGTGACCAAGCAATAGAAATTCGAATGCCATTGACACCATACTCTTCTGCCAACTTGAGGTCAACTGGGTATCGATTGTAAAAATCACTGGCTGGTTCTGCAGTGTACCAGTAGTTATCTTCAAGATATTTATCCCACGCTACTGGTCCTTTACCATCAGTATGTGTAGCACCTTCTGCTTGATAGGCAGCTGTTGCGCCACCGAAAATAAAGTCTTTTGGAAGTGTTTTTGTCATTTTTCACCTATTTCTTGATTTAAAATAAAGTAAAAGTGAGAGGAGAGGAGTCAGTGAGCCATCCTTCTCCATCTCACTTCTTGTACCAAGTCACCGAATTGTGACATGAGAAGGTAAAAACGATATCTTTTTACCGACGAATTAACAAGGCGATTAGGAAATTCGCTATAGCGATTTCCGTAACGATAGGAGACTATTTCAGAGTCCCTATTATTAATCGAATTGTGACATGAGGAGGTAAAAACGATATCTTTTTACCGACGATTAATAAGGCGATTAGGAAATTCGCCATAGTGATTTCTGTAACGATAGGAGACTATTTCAGAGTCCCTATCGTTAATCGAATTGCGCTTGTACAAATGCTAGAGCACCTTTTCCATCACGAGTTAATTTGATGTATTGAGCGCCTTCTGTCTTGGCAAGTTTAATACCGAGCTTATCTGTTTCTGCTTTCATGTCTTCAAAGTTTGAAGCAACTTGAGGGGCAAGGATAACTAGATCAAACTCTGGTAACATTTCACGGTGAGCACCATAGCCACCTGCTGCTGCTTTCACAGGGACATTGTATTCTGCAGCTGCCTTATTCAAAGCATTAGCAAGAAGTCCACTTGTCCCTCCACCTGCACAGAGAACGAGGACATTTGTTTCTTCAGTGATTGTATTTTGAGCTGCATCGACACCCGCTTTTTCAAGAATAGCATCTGCTTTTGCAGTGTTGAAGTTTGCAGCAACTTTGTCTTTCAATTCATCATTAGATTTACCTGAACGCTCTTCTTCAAGAATTTGTTCATCATAGACTTTAAGGAATGGATAGTAAATAACTACGTCAACCACGATTAGAAGGGCAGCAAGAATGAATGATAGAACTTGGAAGTTAGTTCCAAGAACTAGACCTAGTGGAGCTGGAGTTGTCCATGGTAGATTAGCAGTAAATGAGTTCATTCCAAGAGTTTCAATAAAGAATTTAAAGATCCATACATTTGCGATAGGAGCAAAAATAAATGGAATGAAGAAAATCGGATTCAATACAAGCGGTGCACCAAACAAGATTGGTTCATTTACACCGAAGAATGTAGGAACTACTGAAGCACGACCAATTGCACGGTTACGTTTAGATTTTGTTAACCACATGAACATGAATGGAACAACCAGTGTCGCACCAGTACCACCCATGGTAACGATAAACATTTGTGTACCAGAAGTAAGAATTTTGTCAGCGTGCATACCTTGTTGAAGAAGGTTCAAGTTGACTTCGGCATTTGCATAGGTAATAGCTGCGATAGCAGGCTCAACGATAGATGGACCATGGATACCAACAAACCAGAAGAAGGCAAAGGCACCAAAGATAATTGTAATTCCAAGGTAACCATCAGCTGCAGAGAATAATGGTGCAAAGAATTTACCGATTGATTCAGCTACGCTTGCACCAACAAAATGACGAGCTAGTAAATCAAGAGCATAAAGAGAAACCACTGATAGAGTGAATGGAATCACATCTTTAAAGACTTGTGAGATATTTGGCGGAACTTCGTCAGGCATACGAATAGTGACGTTGTTCTTAACACAAACCTTATAGATGGCTACAGTAACAAAGGCAGCAAGGAAGGCTGAAAGCAAACCTTTTGTCCCCAAGAATCCAGTAGCTAGGCCATTTTCGATAGGATCAGCTGCCAACATCAACAAACCAACAATTGCTGCCAACAATGTTGACATATAGTTGATTTGATTGGTTTTCTCCATGCTACGGTTTACTGAGTCGGTCAGTGATTTAGCTGTTGTACCAGCTACCAAGAGAGCTAGAATCCCCATTGAATAGCTGTAAGGTTTCATCAGAAAAGCTACAACTTCATCAGACCATTTAAAGCCCCATGAGTTTGGTACAAAGGCGATTAAGATAAAGATGCTTGAGAAGAGAATAACAGGCATACCTGCAATGAAACCATCACGAATGGCACGAAGATAGATATTACGAGATAGTTTCTCAAAGAAAGGTTTTCCTTTCTCGATGAATGCAATTAGTTTATTCATTATTTAACTCCTCTCTTGTAGAGTTCGATTAAATGGTGCATCAAATCTTTTAACAAGATGGTTGTCATCAAGTGATCTTGACCGTGCATCATGGTCACACTATACGCTAAGTCCTCACCAGAAGCTTCCTTAGTTAATAGACTTGTTTGCGCGTGGTGAGCCTCTGCAATGCAAGAACCAGCTTCCTCTACCAGAGCGTCCGCTTTTTCAAAATCACCAGCTTCAGCAGCCTTCAAGGCTTCCAATAGTTTTGAACGAGCATCGCCAGCATAGGCTACGATTTCAAAACCTAACAATGTTACTTCTTCTCTATTCATGATAGAATTCTCCTTATGTATTTTTAATTAAATTTTTATGACAATAAACGTTGGATATGTAGAACTAGATAAACTCGTTCACTTTTATACAAATCAAGACCCGTATGTTGCGTAATCACATCATAGATCTTGGAACCAATCTCGAACGCTTTTGGATAGGATTGTTTGATATGATCTTCCATATCCAGAAGCGATTGGTTATCATCCCTAGATCTGTCTAAATAATCCAAGAAATAATTCAAATGAATCATAAAGCGATCATAGAAATGGTTATTCTCTTTAGTTCGTTGAATTGAATAGTCCGTTAGAACTTTTTCAACATTCCTCAGAATTTCTTTCCTCTTATCAATCGACTCCACAAGTTCCACTTCATTTTCACCTTCGGCATTAATGAATGATAAGCAATCCGAATAATTTCGTCCTCAGGAAAATGATCTGCTAGCTTCTGACGGTAAATTTCAAAGGCTTCATTTGCGATTTGAAAAGCGACAGGATACTTAGTGGAAATATCTGGCAGATTACTATCCTTGTACCTTCCTTGTGCTAGAGCTTGGTAAGAACAGTAAATATGATCTGTCAAGGTTACGTAGAGATACTCTTGAATTGGATAATGATATTTCTTTGATAGCTTATCAATGATTTCATAGGTCACTGTGATAAAATCAAGCGGAACATCTTTGAGGAGAGCCATAAAGTTTTCTCTTGACTCTTCTGTCTTCATCCGAAAGATTTTCTCAATATGCTGTTCAGTAATCAAATCTCCCTTCCTCTTTCCAAATGCAATCCCCTTACCAATTACAATCACTTCTTCTCCTTTATCATTCCTAACAAGCGAAACATTATGATTTATTGGATTTAGAATTCGATACATGTCAACCTCCTTTTATATCTTAAAGGTATATGAATACAAAAAATGACCACAAATGAACTAGAAAATCAGCCGATTTCTAATTCACCTGTGATCATGCCTAATATTACTTAGTAACACTCACCTTGTATTAACTTGTGATTTAAGTATAGCACAAGTAAGTTATTTTGTAAACCTTTACATAAAACTTTTTTTTAAAATTTTTTTTAGATTCATGTTCCTAACCTAGGAGGACTTGCTTACACGCGTTCTTTCCATGAAGTCGCTGTTGTTTGAAGAACTTTGTTGAGTTCGTCAATGTTTTCAAAACCAGTTGTGCGAAGCCATTCGCGAGCTGCAGCTTCACCATCTTTGATGTAAGCTTCAACTGATCCAGCCCATGTAGCACGGCCACAAAGAACTCCGTTAAAGTTTGCACCTGATTCATGGGCAAATACAAGAGTATCTTGGAAGAGTTTAGCTGATACACCAGCACTCAAGTAGATGTATGGCAAGTTAGTTGCTTCATCTTGTGCTTTGAAGAAGGCTGCTGCTTCTTCACGTGTATAAACTACTTCACCTTCAGCAAAGCCTTCAACATATTTAATGTTAACAGGAACTTCTACTTTCAAGACATCAATGTTAAAGCGTGGGTCTGAGAAGACTTTCATAGCACCGATAACTTTGTGTGGTTTTACTTTAGCGTATTCTACAGAACCTGCGTCAGCAATTTTTTCATCGTAAGCTAGGATTTCAAGGAAGAATGGGATATCTTCAGCCACACATTCAGAACCGATACGTTCGATGTAAGCTTGTTTTTCTTGGTTGAGTTCGTCTGAGCTATCTACATCATAGTAAAGCAAGAATTTAACTGCATCTGCACCTTCTTCTTTAATACGTTTTGCAGACCAAACATCCAAGCAGTCAGGCAAGCGTTTTGTGCTTGTTGTGTCATAACCTGTTTTTTCATAGGCAAGGAGAAGACCAGCTTTTTCATCAAGAGCTTTAGTTGCTGGAAGTCCATACTCAGGGTCAAGAAGCATAGATGAAGCATATTTAGTCAATTCATCTGCTACCAAGACTTTAAGTTCTTCCATTTGAGCTACAGTTGGTTCTTCTGTTTGGTGTTGAGCCATGAGGCGTTTCAAAGCACCACGTTGGTCAAATGCAAGAGCTGAGATGATACCATTTTCATCAGAAAGTTTTTCTAAGCGTGCACGTTTTTGTTCTGTTAAAGCCATTTTATACCTCTTTTACTATTAATTGATCATATAGAGCTTGATAGTTGGCCATGTTGACATGACCAGTCATTTTTTCTTGAGCATTGAGCATACCAAGGACATTTGCCTTGATGAGTAATTCTGAATCCGATTCTTTATGAAGTAGTCCTGAAGAAATCCCAGCTACAGTAGAATCTCCAGAGCCAACAGGGTTGACTACCTGAATTCTAGGAATATCTACCTTGTAGAAAGTGTCACCATGTTTGGCAAAAGCACCATTAGCACCAAGCGAAACGATAATCCATTCAATCCCTGCAAACAAAGGTTCTTGAAGAACTTCTTTTAATTCATCCAAATTCTCAGAAACTTCTCTTCCTAGAAGCTGGGACAATTCCTCATTATTTGGTTTGATGACTGTTGGTTTATGTGGTGATTCAAGAACCGCCTGAAGTGCTGCACCAGAGCAGTCCAAGACAACAGGCTTGCCAGCTTGATTAGCAAGTTCTACCAAGCTCGCATAGTAATCAACTGGAAGGCCAGCTGGTAAACTACCTGAGATAGCTACTACTTCAACTGACTCCAAGAGTTTTTTGAAATGTTCCAAAAAGTCTTGACCTTCTTGTTCCAGAACTTCAGGTCCTTTTTCAAGAACTTCTGTTTGGTTGTCTCCGTGAAGAATAGCGATACAGTTACGAGTTTCTCCCTGAATAGAAAAGAAATCTTTCTTTACTTGATCATCGATATGTTCAACCAAAAACTCACCAAGTTTACCACCAACTAAACCAGTAGCAAGAACAGAATCCCCAAATTCTGAAAGTACTCGGGTAACATTGAGTCCCTTACCACCAGCCGTTTTGGTTACATCCACCACACGATTGACAGTATCAATCTTTAACTCATCCAAGGGATAGGAAATATCAATGGATGGGTTCATTGTGACTGTTAAATCATAGGTCACCTCTTAGTCGTGGTATTCTCCGCGATCCCATTTTTCAAGGAATTCAGTGAAGAAGTTTGCATCTGCTTGATGTGCATTATGACTTTCAAGGTGTTCAATTTTCGCAATCAATTTTTTGTTTTCTTCAGATGGTTTGTATTCAGCATGGATGAAAGCTTCGATGATATCGCACATAAGCAATTCACCAGTAATCTTACCACCAAAACCAATAACGTTGGCGTTCAATTGCTCTTTAGCATAAAGGGCTGTTGTCATATCACGAACCAAGGCAGAACGAACACCAGGAACTTTATTTACAGCGTTGTTGATACCAACACCAGTACCACAGATACATACTCCAAGATCAGCTTGACCACTAGTTACAGCTTCCCCTACTTTTTTACCAAAGATTGGGTAGTGAGTACGTGTATGGTCATATGTACCAAAGTCAATGACTTCATATCCTTTTGATTTCAAAAATTCTGAAACCGCCATTTTTTCATCTGTTACGATGTGGTCACATCCAATTGCAATTCTCATTTTTAACTTACCTTTCTTACTGTAATCTAATTAGCACATTTTGTTCAACATATCGACACGAATTTGGTGACGTCCACCATCGTATTTACCGTTAACAAATCCTTTAGCAATGTTTTTAGCCAATTCATCACCAACAAGTTGTGCACCCATAGTGATCATACGTGAGTTGTTGTGTCCACGAGTCATATAAGCTGAACGTTCGTCAGATACTTCTGCAGCGACCATTCCTTTGATCTTAGTTGCAACCATAAATGGACCAGCTCCATAAGCATCAATCACAATACCAAGGTTTTGTTCTTCTTTGTTTACTTCTGCAGCAACAGCAAGAGTCACATCAACAAAGTCTTGACCTTCAGCTGTAACATCCACAACGTGGAAGTTTTCTTTTTCCAAGAAGTCTTTCACAACTTCTTTCAATCTCAAACCTGCAGCATCTGCACCGATAACAATAGACATATTGTATACTCCTTTTTATTTTTCTAGGCTAGTAAAACCTTTTATAATTAGCAGTTTACCTACAAAAAGCTTTCTAGCAGTTTATTGACAAATTGGATTGAACGAGATGAAGTACACCTTATTCAAGTTTAGGAAACCAGTTTCCTAGAAATAATCTTTCTCCACAAAAGAGAATATAACAAGTGATTATTTGTTTGTTACAAACATCATTTGTTGCTTACAAACATAATATACTCCTATTTTCTAAAAAAGTCAACAGTTAGTGTTTGTTTTTGTGTTTTTTTAACTAAAAAATTTCGATATCAAAACCAATTTGATCCACTTGACCAGGTTCTAGGATACGAACATTCTTCTTATCTTCTAGATGATCTCCTTCTTCAAGGGATGTTGACAAGCCAGACCAAGGTTCAAAAGCAATGAAAGGTCCCTTATTCAAAGTTGACCAAATAATAAGGTTTGGAAACTCTGCAAAGTGCACTTTTAATCCCTTATCATGTTTACGAGAACGAAGCGCAATTGTTCTAGATTGCAATTCATCTAAGGTGACTGCATCTGTACTGAAAAGATCATAGCTGAGGTCTAATTCTTTTTGACCTTCTAGCCATGGACTTCTATCTTGAAAATCCAGCATACCCGTTTCTGGGAAAGGACGTGGAACAGAGCAAGTCTCTTCTTTTTCAAACTCTAGATAATAATCTTCATAGACTTCATCATCGAGCAGAGGACAATTAAATCCTGGATGTCCACCAATAAAGTAAGGCATGACCTTGCTAGTTTCTTTGTTGAAAATCTTGTATTGAGTCCGTACTGTCTTTCCTGTAAGGATATAAGTGATTTCTAGGCGGAAATGATAAGGATAGTTTTGATAGCTATTCTCATCGTCTTCAATTGCAAAAGTTACACTATTATCTGTCTGTTCAACTAATTCAAATTCTTTCTTACGAACCAAACCATGACGAGGAATCTTTCCTTTACTTTCTTGTCCCTTCTCATCTATATAAAATGCTGTATCCTCTCTCAAAGAACCACAAATGGGGAAGAGAACAGGAGCTTGTCCACTCCAATAAGTGGCATCTCCTTGCCATAAATACTCAAGTCCCTCAGCATCTTTTATAGAAGAAAGAGCTCCACCAAAACTGTTAAATTGAATACTTAATTGTTCTGATTTTAATTCAATTACCATTATTTTCTCCGATTTCTTGATAATTTATAAAAAACTAGGCTGTCACTCCTAATGGTATGACAACCTAGTTTCAACAATTTACACTCTGCGAAAATCCAATTCAAACTTCGTCAGCGTCACCTTGCCGTACTTTAGTACAGCCTGCGGCTAGCTTCCTAGTTTACTCTTTGATTTTCATTGAGCTTACATTTTATAGGAGCGCATTATTTTGCTTTTGCTGCGTACTCTTCGTTACGTTTGATCATTTGTTTTCTGTACCAAGCAAAGATACCGATATAGAATACAAGGAAGACTACTGCACCAAGGATTGCTTTGATATCACCAGTTGTAGTGTTACCAATTGTCCAACCAAGAAGTTTTTCGATTGGTCCTTCAAGAGTTGAGTGAGTGATCAATTGAGTTTCGCTCACACCTGCTGGGAAGGCACCTACACCTTTAGCAAGTTCTGTTGCAAATGGTGCGATAAGTGTACCTGAAAGAAGGAAGAGTGGTAACAAGAGTGTTCCGAAAATAATCATACGGAGCAATTTACCACGTGTTACAACCAAGAGAGCTGGAGTAACACCCATTGCGATGATACCTGCAAGTGGCAAGATACCATTTCCAACTTTTGAAAGAAGCACAGCTTCAATCAACATGATTGGTGCAAGTACGTTAGCACAAGCCCAGATTTCAGCACGACCAGCGATGAATGGCCAGTCAAGACCGATGTTGAATTTACGTCCTTGAAGACGTTTAGTAGCAACGTTTGTAATACCTTGTGATAGTGGTTCTACGGCTGCGATGAACCATGAACCGATAAGTGAGAAGAGTTCCAAAGATACACCGGCAGTCAAACCAAGAGACAACCATCCTTTGATAACAAGACGCCATTTATCTGCATCTGCAACCCCTTCAATTGGATGTGGAGTTCCCATAATACCGATAACGATACCAAGGATAAAACCGATAAAGAATTTAGATCCCCAGAAACCGATTTTTTTGTTCAATTTAGCAGCATCAAAGTCATATTTATCAAGACCTGGGAAGAATTTTTCAAAAATCTTATCCAAAACCATGATAACTGGGTTCATCATGTAGTTCATGTGAGTTGATGTCATTGGTGATGAACTTGGTGCGTTAAGAAGGTCATCAAATGTAGGTTTCATCAAGTCAGAGTTGATAATTTTCAACACACCAACAAGTACGATAGCTGCTGTAGCAATCAAAAGTGAAACCCCTTGGCTCACACCATTGTTGTCAGCATACCATTTAATCAAAAGACCTGTGATAGACAAGTGCCAAATATCGAAGATATCAACGTCAAGTGTATCAGTTTTCTTCATAGCAAGCATCACTACGTTGACAATCAACATGATAAGCAAGAAGTAAAGTGTCCAAGCAGATCCCCAAGTGATTGTAGCAAGTGGTGCCCAACCAACGTCAGTGATACTCAATTGGATACCAGTATTCTCAACGAATTTTGCAAGTGATGCTGAGAAAGCACCATTTAGCATACCGATGATGGCTCCGATACCAGTAAGAGCGATGGCAAGTTTGATACCACCTTCAAGCGCTTTGGAGAATTTCACTCCAAAAAGTAAAGCCAATACTGTCAAAATGATTAACATGATGACAGGCCCACCCATATCTAAGATAGGTGTGAAAAATTCTTTGATTAGGTCAAAGATTGCATCCATAACAGTTCCTCCCTTTTTATGTTATATGAATGTTAACAAATTAGAATTAGCTTAATCCGTGTTCTTTAATAGCTGCTTCAATATTGTCAAATACTGGAGCACTCATTGCTGGGATACGGAATAAGATTGGTCCAGCCTCAATAACTGGAATACCTGGTTCAAAACCAAGATCTGTCGCAGCAATTGGTGTGAAGATGTCATAACCTTTGATAAGATCTTCGTTAACGTCTTTAACCATGACTGCATCACAGTGAACATCAAAACCGCGGTTTGAAAGTTCTTCTTCAAGAGCACTTTTAATTTGGTGGCTTGAGTTAACACCTGCACCGCAGGCAGCAAGAATTTTAATCATATGGATTTCCTCCGATTTTATATTTTTAATAGACAAGATTATGCAGTTGCTTCAGCGATATAAGCATAGAGGGCTTCAGGTTCAGAAATTTTTGACAGGTCTTCAAGATGACCATTTCCAGTAAAGAAGTCCATCAACTGAGCAAGAATGTTTGTTTGACTTGAACTTGAGTTATTAATGATAAAGAAGAGCAAGGATACTTCTACTTCCTTATCTGGCGCTATCATATTGTGGAAAGTCACCGGTTTCTCTAATCGAACGACCACAACTTTTTCGGCAAGATTATGAACAATATCTGTGTGAGGAATAGCCACATTCGGCAAATCCTTACCCAAAAATTCCATATCTAGGCCAGTTGGAAATGACTTTTCACGCGTGATCAAGGCTTCACGATAAGTTGGAGTTACGATTTCTCGTTCTTCCAATAAAGTTGCAACCTGATCAAAGAGATGTTCTTGATTATCCGCTTCTAAGCAAAACACAAGGTTTTTGTCAAAGAAATGATCTAATCCCATAAGGTTTTCCCTTCTTTCCATTAACTTTATGCTATAAGTATAACACTATATGAAATCGTTGTCAATATTTTTCTGTTGTTTTTGTCTCTTTTTTTTATATTTTTGTTTTTTTATAG
>CAKMOM010000073.1:0-7145 GCA_927910965.1 uncultured Streptococcus sp. | reverse complement strand
TTTTTGATTATTGTCAAAAACGGTGTTTTGTTAATAATAAAAAATATCTTCGCCCCAAATCCGCCCCAAAAGTTTTTTAAAGTTATCCTTTTTTATCATGAAATAAAAATAAAAAAGCCCTATTTTATGGGCTTTTTGTCTTGATAAATTCCGATAAATTCGGTATAAAAAGGCGGTAGACGGATTTGAACCGACGATCAAGCTTTTGCAGAGCCGTGCCTTACCACTTGGCTATACCGCCTTAACGTTTATTATTATACCTTGAAAATGATTTTCAGTCAATAGCTTTTTCAGATTTTTTGTGTCAATAAGCCTAAATATTCTGAAAATTCGTTTACTTTTCTTGAAATCTATGATATAATTGATGATAACCTATACTTTATTTATAAGAGGAGTAAATAAATGAAAAAAAGTCAAGTGCTTGCTGTAGCGGGAGCTACCTTATTAGCGTCAGGAGTTCTAGCTGCGTGTTCAAACACTAGTTCAATAATGCTAAACTAGCAAAAGATTACCAATATGTTTATCAAACAGATCCAGAAACTTTGGATTATATCGTCAGCAATATCGATTCAACATCATTCGTTACAACAAATGCTGTAGATGGTTTGTTGGCTAATGATAAATATGGTAATCTAGTTCCTTCTATTGCTGAATCATGGACAGTTTCAAAAGATGGTTTGACTTATACCTATAAAATCCGTAAGGATGCTAAATGGGTGACAGCAGAGGGAGAAGAATACGCTCCTGTAACTGCTAAAGACTTCGTTACTGGTTTGAAACACGCCGTAGATGGAAAATCAAAAGGACTTTCAATCGTTAGCTCTTCTATTAAAGGATTAGAAGCATATATCAAGGGTGAAACAAGTGATTTTTCAACCGTTGGAGTAAAAGCACTCGATGATCAAACACTAGAATATACCTTGAACCAGCCAGAAACTTTCTGGAATGACAAGACAACTAGTGGTGTTTTGATGCCGGTTAATGAAGAATTCTTAACTTCAAAAGGGGAAGGTTTTGGTGCCCCAACCGATGCTAATTCTATTCTTTATAACGGTCCATTTGTCTTAAAATCTGTAACTCCAAAATCATCTATCGAGATGGCTAAAAATGATGCTTACTGGGACAAAGAAAATGTAAAAATTGAGAACGTTAAGTTCACTTTCTGGGATGGTAAGGACCAAGATGTGATTGCTAAAGGTTTTGCTGATGGTCAATATAGCAAGGCTCGTATCTTCCCTACAAGTTCTACATATGAAAAATATGCAGCTGACTTTAAAGATAACATTTACTTTAATGAACCAGGAGCGGGTGTTGCAACTGTCAGCTTGAATTATGGCCGTACAACCTATAACCACACTGCCAAAACAAGTGATACCCAAAAGACATCTACTCAGAAAGCATTGCTAAACAAGGAATTCCGTCAAGCCTTGAACTTTGCTGTCGATCGCAATTCTTACTCAGCTCAAACAAATGGTACTGATGGAGCTGCAGTAGCCATCCGTAATACGTTTGCACCTTATAATCTTCAAGTTGGTAAGAAAACATTTGGTGAATTGGTACAAGATAGCTTGGCTAAGACAAATTCTTCTACTTGGTCAAACGTGTCTCTAGCAGATTCTCAAAATGGACTTTACAATGAAGAAAAAGCGAAAGAAGTCTTTGCTAAAGCAAAATCAAG
Source organism: uncultured Streptococcus sp. (assembly GCA_927910965.1). Classification (GTDB taxonomy): domain Bacteria; phylum Bacillota; class Bacilli; order Lactobacillales; family Streptococcaceae; genus Streptococcus. The sequence goes on along the minus strand of CAKMOM010000073.1, from coordinate 5,467 downwards.
CCTACAAGTTGAAGGTGTTGAATTCCCAATCCACTTGGATGCCTTGGTTATCCAAGAATCAACAGCGGTTGTAAACCGTGTTCAATCATTGAAACAATCAATTGAAAAAGTATTGGGTTCAGATAATGTTGTTGTAGACTTACAACAAATGACTCAAGCAGAAGCTTTACCAATTTCATTTAGCGCTCCAACAGCTAAAGAGCAAGACTGGGATATCCATACCTTGCTAGGATGGAACCCTGACTATCAAGATCCTTCTACTTTCTTGGATCAATTCGTCCTTAAGGGAGGAAGCACTCGTCTTTACCTTGGTATTGACCAAAACACAGATGCATCAGTAGTAAGCAAACTTGGTTTAGCTGACTATGGAAAATTACTTGATGACGCAAACAGCGAAAACCAAGATGTTCAAAAACGTTATGAAAAATACGCGGTGGCACAAGCTTGGTTGACTGACAATGCTTTGACAATTCCAGTAATGGCTTCTCCAAAAGAAACAGCCGTTTCATATGTTTCAAAAGTTCTACCATTTAGCTCTTCATATTCAGTAGCCGGCCTTAAAGGTGAAAATTCAGGATACTTGAAGTACACTGAAGTTGGTGAAAAAGCAATCACCAAAGAAGAGTATGAAAAAGCTCGTGAAAAATGGTTGAAAGAAAAGACTGAGTCAAACGAGAAAGCTCAAAAAGAATTGGCAAGTCATGTGAAGTAAATAATTTTCAATAGAACTTTCTCTCCATGAGGAGAAGGTTCTTTTGGGATTTTTAAAGGAAATGATATGAAAAATATATTTTTATGCGTGTTTTGCGGTCATTGGTTTCTATCTTCTTAGTAACAACCTTGACTTACACGATCATCTATACAATGGTTCCTCGAAAATTGATTTTCAAACAGGATACCAACTATAATAAGATTGCGACAACTGCTGATAAACGTGATAACTATGAGAATACTGTTTATGAGCGTATGGGCTATATCGAGTACTACGATACCAAAGAGTTGCAAGAAAAAGCTAGCCAGATGGATGCTTCTGTAACAGTTGAAGCCAATGACACCAACAAGGCTATCTATGAAAAATACATCAAACAAATCGGTCATGGTTGGACCCTGGGAGAATTTACTGAAAGTGGCCAATTCTACGCTACTCGTGAAATCCCGATTTTTGAACGTGTGTTTAAATTCTATGCAAACTTGCTTGATATCGACCACACAAACAAGATTCAGGACCCAGAAAATCCAAATTTGGAGCGTTATTTGCGTTTTGAAAATGATCCCGCTATCGGCTGGTCTCTGGTAGGTTCAGGGACTAAACACAAGTACCTCTTGTACTTCAATAGTCAGTTCCCATTTGTTCACCAAAACTTTGTGAACTTGAATTTGGGTGATTCATATCCAACTTATGCTAATACTCCTGTGCTTCAAGTTATCACACAAGGACAAGGTCAAACTAAGACATCAGAAGTGCAATTCCCAACTGGTAAGAAAACATCTTCAGTTAATATCTACTCAAGAACCTACAAATCGCCTAGTCAGGCTGATTCTCGTGAAGTAGCTAACTATGGGAAAGATGACCCATATACTGCAACTGAAAGCAACTACCAATATCCTTCTATGATTGCTAGCTCTGCAGTCGTTGGATTGATTGGTTTGGTGATTTCTTATGCGATTGCCGTGCCACTTGGTTCAGCTATGGCTCGCTTCAAGAATACTTGGATTGATAGCTTCTCAACAGGGTTTTTGACCTTCTTGATGGCCCTTCCAACCATTGCCTTGGTTTACATTGTTCGTTTGATTGGATCATCAATTGGTCTTCCAGATTCATTCCCTATCTTGGGTGCTGGAGATTGGCGTTCGTATGTTTTACCAGCAGTTATCCTTGGTTTATTGGGTGCTCCTGGTACAGCTATTTGGATTCGTCGTTACATGATTGACTTGCAATCACAGGACTTTGTTCGTTTTGCTCGTGCAAAAGGTTTGTCTGAAAAAGAAATTTCAAACAAACACATCTTTAAAAATGCCATGGTTCCGCTGGTTTCAGGAATTCCTGGTGCTGTTATCGGGGTTATCGGTGGTGCAACCCTTACTGAAACAGTCTTCGCTTTCCCAGGTATGGGTAAAATGTTGATTGACTCTGTAAAAGCATCTAATAACTCTATGGTCGTAGGTCTTGTCTTCATCTTTACATGTATTTCTATCTTCTCACTTCTTTTGGGAGATATTTGGATGACTATTATTGACCCACGTATTAAATTGACTGAGAAAGGAGGCAAATAATGTCTACAATCGATAAAGAAAAATTTCAGTTCGTAAAACGTGACGATTTTGCCTCTGAAGCCATTGATGCGCCAGCCTATTCATACTGGGGCTCAGTGTTTAGACAATTTATGAAGAAGAAATCAACTGTAGTCATGTTGGGAATCTTGGTAGCTATCATTTTGATGAGTTTCATCTACCCAATGTTTTCTAAGTTTGATTTCAATGATGTCAGCAAAGTAAACGACTTTAGTGCTCGTTATATTAAGCCAAATGCTGAGCATTGGTTCGGTACAGACAGTAACGGTAAATCTCTCTTTGACGGTGTCTGGTTCGGAGCTCGTAACTCTATCCTCATTTCTGTGATTGCGACAGTGATTAACCTAGTTATCGGTGTCTTTGTCGGTGGTATTTGGGGTATTTCAAAATCAGTTGACCGTGTGATGATGGAAGTTTATAACGTCATCTCAAACATCCCATCTCTTTTGATTGTCATTGTCTTGACTTACTCAATCGGAGCTGGATTCTGGAATCTGATTTTTGCCATGAGTGTGACTACTTGGATTGGTATTGCCTACTCGATTCGTATTCAGATCATGCGTTATCGTGACTTGGAGTATAACCTTGCTTCACGTACACTTGGAACACCAACCTTTAAGATTGTTGTAAAAAACATTATGCCACAATTGGTATCTGTTATCGTTACGACGACATCTCAAATGCTTCCAGCCTTTATCTCATACGAAGCTTTCCTTTCATTCTTTGGACTTGGATTGCCAATTACAGTGCCAAGTTTGGGTCGTTTGATTTCGGATTATTCACAAAACGTAACAACCAATGCTTACTTGTTCTGGATTCCTTTAACAACTCTTGTTTTGGTATCCTTGTCCCTTTTCGTAGTTGGTCAAAACTTAGCGGATGCTAGTGATCCACGTACACATAGATAGGAGTAGAAATGACAAAAGAAAAAAATGTAATTTTGACTGCTCGCGATATTGTCGTGGAATTTGACGTTCGTGACAAAGTATTGACAGCCATTCGCGGCGTTTCCCTTGAACTAGTTGAAGGAGAAGTATTAGCCTTGGTAGGCGAGTCAGGATCAGGGAAATCTGTTTTGACAAAGACCTTCACAGGTATGCTTGAAGAAAATGGTCGCATTGCTCAAGGAAGTATTGACTACCGTGGTCAGGATTTGACATCTCTATCTTCTCACAAAGATTGGGAACAAATTCGTGGTGCTAAGATTGCTACGATCTTCCAGGACCCAATGACTAGTTTGGACCCAATTAAAACAATTGGTAGTCAGATTACAGAAGTTATTGTAAAACATCAAGGAAAAACAGCCAAAGAAGCAAAAGAATTGGCAATTGACTACATGAATAAGGTTGGGATTCCAGACGCAGATAGACGTTTTGATGAATACCCATTCCAATATTCTGGAGGAATGCGTCAACGTATCGTTATTGCGATTGCCCTTGCCTGCCGACCTGATGTCTTAATCTGTGATGAGCCAACGACTGCCTTGGATGTGACTATCCAAGCACAGATTATTGATTTGCTCAAATCTTTACAAAACGAGTACCATTTCACAACAATCTTTATCACCCACGACCTTGGTGTGGTAGCAAGTATTGCGGATAAGGTAGCGGTGATGTATGCAGGAGAAATCGTTGAGTATGGAACTGTTGAGGAAGTCTTCTATGACCCTCGCCATCCATATACATGGAGTCTCTTGTCTAGCTTGCCTCAGCTTGCTGATGATAAAGGGGATCTTTACTCAATCCCAGGAACACCTCCGTCACTTTATACTGACCTGAAAGGGGATGCTTTTGCCTTGCGTTCTGACTATGCAATGCAGATTGACTTCGAACAAAAAAGCCCCTCAATTCTCAGTATCAGAGACGCATTGGGCTAAAACTTGGCTTCTTCATGAGGATGCTCCAAAAGTAGAAAAACCAGCTGTGATTGCAAATCTCCACGATAAAATCCGTGAAAAAATGGGATTTGCCCATCTGGCTGACTAGGAGGAAGGAAATGTCTGAAAAATTAGTAGAAATCAAAGATTTAGAAATTTCCTTCGGTGAAGGAAGTAAGAAGTTTGTCGCGGTTAAAAATGCTAACTTCTTTATCAACAAGGGAGAAACGTTCTCGCTTGTAGGTGAGTCAGGTAGTGGGAAAACAACTATTGGTCGTGCGATAATTGGTCTAAATGACACAAGTAATGGTGATATCATTTTTGATGGTCAAAAGATTAATGGTAAGAAATCGCGTGAACAAGCTGCGGAATTGATTCGTCGTATCCAGATGATTTTCCAAGACCCTGCTGCAAGTTTGAATGAACGTGCGACTGTTGATTATATTATTTCTGAAGGTCTTTACAATCACCGTTTATTTAAGGATGAAGAAGAACGTAAAGAGAAAGTTAAAAATATTATCCGTGAAGTGGGTCTTCTTGCTGAGCACTTGACTCGTTACCCTCATGAGTTTTCAGGTGGTCAACGTCAACGTATCGGTATTGCCCGTGCCTTGGTCATGCAACCAGACTTTGTTATTGCAGATGAGCCAATTTCAGCCTTGGACGTTTCTGTGCGTGCCCAAGTCTTGAACTTGCTCAAAAAATTCCAAAAAGAACTTGGTTTGACCTATCTCTTTATTGCCCATGATTTGTCGGTTGTTCGTTTTATTTCAGATCGTATCGCAGTTATTTATAAGGGTGTTATTGTAGAGGTTGCTGAAACAGAAGAATTGTTTAACAATCCAATTCACCCATATACTCAAGCCTTGCTTTCAGCGGTACCAATCCCAGATCCAATCTTGGAACGTAAGAAGGTCTTGAAGGTTTACGATCCAAGTCAACACGACTATGAGACTGATAAGCCGTCTATGGTTGAAATCCGTCCAGGTCACTATGTTTGGGCTAACCAAGCCGAATTGGCACATTACCAACAAGGACTAAACTAATAATGGTTTTATAATTTCCATGTCAGTTTTTATGGAAATTATAAACCTTTTTTGTTGGACTGAATTTGAAAGGCTTTTGAAAAGCGTCATCAGAAAGAATTTTACGAAAAATTTTAAAAAATTCTGAAAAAATCTTGACAGCTAAAGAAAAAGGTGGTAAGATAGGAAACATCAAAAAAGAAAGCAAGAAAAAGAAATGAATAAGAGACAAGCTGTAACTATGAATCAAAACTTTTACTTTAGCTACTTTAGA
>CAKMOM010000072.1:0-4924 GCA_927910965.1 uncultured Streptococcus sp. | reverse complement strand
CATAATCGCTTTTAAAGGTGTCACAGAACCAACTTTTAGATGTTTTGAAACTATCTGTAACATTTTAAGATTGATGGAGCGTGTGGGTTGCTACAAGTCCCATAATGTAAGCGACGGAAACATTAAAGTATTTTGCTAATTTTTCAGCATTATCTTTTTTAGGTTTGCGGATTCCTTGATTGTATCCAGAAAGTGTAGGATAGGCTATATTTGTAGCTTCGCTAATTTCTGTCAATTTTTTTTCCGCTATTTTCTATCAGTTAGTAATATGATTGGTCATAAGAACCTCCTTTTTATCATTATAACACATTTTTATTCTTTTTGAATAAAAAAGCTTGACAAAAATTCAAAAAGGATATATAATTCAAAATGAATAACAAATTAAATGGTTTCGGAGCTTATTTAATTTAGAAATGAGGTGTTAATTTATGTCGGAAACTACTTTAGTTGTCCAGCTTCCTAAAGATTTAGAGAAGCAATTACGTGCTCATTATGATGAGATGATTTCAAATGCTGTAGCAAGAGTATTTGAAGATAAAGAACTTTATAAACCTATGGTTCGTATGTCAGGTTTGTCTAGGTGGTTAGATGTATCTACGACAACAATCCAAAAATGGACGAAAGAAGGAATGCCAACCATGGTGATTGATGGAGTGACTTTATACGATAAAAGAGCAGTAACAAGATGGTTGAAGCAATATGAAAGATAGGTACTTGTATGAATGGTGTTCAGTGGATCAAGATAACAACAGATATATTTGATGATGAAAAAATTCAGCTAATAGAATCAATGCCAGAAGGAGATACTCTTATTGTAATATGGTTTAAAATTCTGGTGCTTGCAGGAAAGCAAAATAATAGTGGCATATTAAGTCTAGGGAACAAGGTTTATTACACAGAAGAGATGCTTTCAACAGTGTTTAGACGAAAGGCTACATCTGTAAAATTAGCTCTCAGTATGTTTGAAGAATTTGGCATGATAGAAATCATAGATGGCGCTATTACCATTCCAAAATGGGAGAAACATCAGAATATAGATGGCCTAGAAAAGATTAGAAAACAAACAAGGGAACGTGTTGCTCGCCATAGACAAAAACAAAAAGCACTAATTAAAGGCGAGCCACAACTCATTTTAGACTGTAACGTTACAGTAACGGATGAAAATGAGAATGTAACGCAAGAGATTAAGAACAAGAGTAAGAATAAGAAAGAGATTGAGAATATACTGGATAATAGTTCTAGAAAGACTGAAACTTATATTCCACCCAAATATTATTCTTTGTTAGAATCCATTTCTTATAAGTACAATGATAGATTTTTGTATCCTAACAATTACACTTTAACACATGCTCAGAAGATGAAGATAGGCGAGTATTTAGCTAGTGGATATGTAACTAGTGATGAAGTCATTAGCATGATTGAACGGATTCCTGAAGATGCGGTTTCTCCTTTGGCGTATTTATTTAAGTCTATGGAGAATTTAAAGCAGGAACGGATGCTGGAGTGCAAAGCTATTGCTCATGAAAATGCTAGAAAGAAGTATATGATAAATGAGTAGATATAGGACTGTTCTAAAAAATGTTATATAACTGAAGAGCAAAATGAAATAGTGAATAACTTGATTGAAATGACAAACCATCTAAATTTTTCCTCTTATGCTAGGAAAATGTTGTTTAAACGTTCGCCTATTTATCTTCAATTTGATTTTGAATCTTATCATGACTTTATATTTCAAGTTAGAAGAATTATCAATAACTTACGTCAGTTAGAAAGAATAGCTGAACAAAGTGAAGATTTTGATAATGTAAGGATATTTCACTATTGTGTTGAGCTGCTGATAGGATATGAAAAGAAGACAAGCAAACAAGTGAAAGAACTTGTAAAACGACTAAATAAGAAAACGAGGTGATAAGATTATGAGGATAAAATCGGTTTTGAAACAGGTGTTTTTGACGGAAGAAGAAAATAAAAAATTAAATGATTGTATGAGGAAAGAAAATATTCGTAATTTTTCTGAGTTTGCTAGACAAAAATTAATACGAACAGATTTGAACATCCAAAAAGTCTCTTTTGAAGGTTTAGTTCCTTTAACAGAAGAGTTGGAACAAGTCGGAAAGAATATCAATTCTATAGCCCGTCTTGCAACTGTAGTTGGGAGAATAAGCTATGAAAACAAAATGGATATGTCTATTTTGATGCAAAAAATAGTTGATGTGATGGAGGAAAAAGATGTTTATTTTCAAAAGTAATATGGATAAGGATTTTGATAAGATATGCGAATACATATTGAAATTAAAGCGAGCAGAATTATTTCTTCATGGAATTAAACAACAAGATAAAACGAAGGCTCGTTTGTATCATGCGATGCTGGAATATTACGATGCTAACCATAAAAAAGAAAGACATATGAGGATTTTAAAATAAGGAAACGCTGTTAATTTTTGCAGCGTTTTTTATATATCTTCTTAAAATATTTGTACACACAAATGACAGCTAAAGTGATTTTTTGGATTATTTTATCGAGAAGGAAAGATTTATCATAATATGACTTTGCGAGCTCAGAGTCTGTATACACACACTCCCAAAATCATCTCAAAATTTGTATACACAAAGTGTATGTATTTTTTGGGATGATTTGAATTTTGGGGAATCCCCAAACCCCTATGCATCTTATAGGCTGATTTTTGCAACTTATAGGCAAAAAGCTCACAAAACTTATTAATGAGCTATACTAAATGATGTCAAGTGTGACAAATTTTAAACAAGGAGGAAACTTAAATGAAACCTAGTAAACAAACATTTGCACTTTATGGATTGCTATCTGGTTTAATGTATGGGCTTGTTTTCTTGTTTTGGAAAGGATAAAAAGTTATGGAACAACTAGAAATTTCAGAATTTCAAACACAAGGTTTTGAAGTCAAAAAACTAGATACAGATGATTTCTTATCTAGTGACCAAATGAACTGGAGTATAACATTATGCTGCTGTCCATGTTGCTGTTGTTGTTAGTTTATTAACCTGTCAATAAAGCACTATAGTGATTCATTGCTTTTCAATTGGATTCTATAGTGCTTTTTATCCATAAATTAGGGAGTTGTGAGTATGAGAACAAATATCACTTATTATATGTCGTCAGAGGGAAAAATTTATATCAAGGATGGAACAAATATTTATGAATTGAAAGATTTTCCACAGAAAGAATTTGAATTGTGTTGGAAAAGTTTACAAAACAGAATTCCAGGAGATATTGATAATAGTTTAATTCCTTTAAGGGGAAGTTTAATAAAATTTTTGAATTCTATAGGTGCCTTTAATGTAGTTTGTAGTATTGAAGAACAACTAAATAATGTTGGGTTAAATGGGTCTGGTAAATTTTAGTAATTTTTACTGTTGGTGTATGTGGTGATCAGGATCTTGTTAAATATTATTGTGAACAGTATAATACGACTTATAATACCATTGAGATAAAAACATTTACAGAAAACTTTGATTTTGGTTTGATTTTATCTAGGGATAGTAATGTAAAACAGTATTTACAATACAATAAAAAATTATATTTTACAGGAAAGGTATTTGATAGCTTATTGTTTTCACAATTCAGTTTTATTATTGGTCCACATACTATTCCGAAATATACTTCTTGTATTGAGTGTATGCGTCTCCATGAAGTTGATAATAATTTTTATGGAAATATTTTAACCGAATTTGATAAGAATGACATTGATAGCCAAGAGTTTGTTCCTGAACTAATGTTGAATTTAGGGATTTCTTTTTATGAAATACAAGTATTGAAACAAATCTTAAGTGATAGAAAAGATGCTGTAGAGGTTGAAAATTCTCAGAAAGTTTTATCTTATCAATTGTTAGAAGGAATTTGGGAAGAGCATAATTTGTTAAAACATCCAAATTGTAGTTGTTGTTTCCAAGAGAATGGTAAATAAACAGATTTTTGAGGTGAATGTAATGGTAATTAGAAAAGCTCACAAATCGATATTTGTAGATGAGAGATATGGTCTAATAAAAAATATTTATAATTTACCAACTTTTGCAGGTTTACCTAGAGTACATGTGAAGATGGCTTTTGGAGGAAATTATTTCACAGCGGGTTTTAATGCCAGTGGAGCTGGTATTACTGAGCGGTCAGCGGAAAATTCTGCAATTGGAGAATATATTGAGAGATATTCTTGTCTACACCCTAGAGCAGAAATAGTCACTTGCGAATCAGATAGAAAAATATTACCATCAGTATTTAATGCAGGAGCTGATGATGTATTAGAAAATTATGATTGGATAAAGGCTATCAATGTTATTGATTCAACTCAAGTTCAAATACCAATTGATTGTGTGTATTTGGCGTATAGAAGCAAAGGAAATTCGTGGATTACGACTTCTACTGGTGCAGCCTGTGGAGAAAGTTTAGAACAGTGTATGTGGAAAGGGATTGCAGAGATTTTTGAAAGGGATGCTTTTCAATACATATGGCGTAGGCAACTTTCTTGTCCTAAAATAGATATTGATGAAAATTATGAATTAAAAGTATTTTTTGATAAATATATAAAATCTCCAAATGTTGAGTTTTCTATTTATAAAATGGAGTTAGACTGGAATGTACCAGCAGTTTTTGGTGTAGCAAAATTTTCTAATGGTGGATGTGTAGTTGGAGCTAGTGTAAGGCGGACGTGGATTGAAGCTTGTAAGAAAACATTAGTAGAACTTTCTCAGAGTGTCATCGGATATGCAGCATTGATTTTTGATCACAAACGTGAAAATATTGTGGATTATTCATTGATTAACGAATATCAAGATCATTCATTATTGTATCTATCAGATGGGATGTCCACACATTTGACTTTTTTAGATAATGGGGAACGATTCTCTACGGATGAATTAATTGTTAGAAATGAATAATGAGATTGCTAGAATA
>CAKMOM010000071.1:0-9734 GCA_927910965.1 uncultured Streptococcus sp. | reverse complement strand
AAAACTCCAACCACGGCTTGCGAACCTTGTCTTTGCTGGTTTCTCTGTATTTTTTAATTCCAAGAACGCCATCTTGACCAGATGATGTTCCTGTCCATTGTTTGTGATGGTTAAGACCTCACCTGTCGTATCTTCTCGCATACTAAAGCTATGAAAAGCCAGGTCATCTGAGAAATAATTGCTATCCACAATTGCGATAGCATATACTGGTGCAATATGCTTATAACTCTGATGAGTATCACCTTCTCGTTGACGAATTTTTTCTAAGTTTTGATTGACTTGACTACACAGGTAAGCCCACAGGCGATTGATGAAAAAATTCTGATGATGAACTTGAATTTCAATAATAAACCTGTGTGCCATTATCCAACTCCGCCAAAACGTCTATACTTGTATAGAAATCTTGGGCTGAATAAGGCAGGGAAGGTAATACATGAATGTTACTTCCCTCCAAAAATGGTTACATTTTTTTGCTGGCAAGTCCAGCATATCGCGGATAAATTGACAAGTGATTTCTGGATTGCTGAAGATTTTCTTAGCTACCAAGTCATTGGTCGGGCTGATGCCCGGATGTCTTAAAATCATCCATTTCCTCCTTCTATTATACCACTTATACCACAGTTTTAAATCTAATTTTACTAGATTCGATGGTTCTATCTATTTATTCGAAAAGGAAATGAATTGTGAAGATATTTTATCTCGTTTCAACTAAAATATGAGCTTGATCAACCAATTGTCCATCAACAGTCAGATTCAGATAGAGATCTAAGGTCTTATCAGCGGCAAAATACAGGGTTGGTAGGCACAAATCTTTTGTGCTTTCCCCTGCTTGGAATTGAAGGACTTGAATCTCGTCCTGATAGGCGACACCATGGACACCTGTCCCCGGTTGAATCGAAATCTTAGCCTCCAAAGGATTATTACTTTCGCTACGTTCAATCCTAAAATAAAGAGTCTCTCCCTTTGCTACAGCTAGACTTTTTTCTGCAAATGCTAGCCCCTGAACAACTACTTTTTGTGATAACCTCGGAGTTTTATAGAGTGAAATCTTGGTCAATACAGGCTTAGATTGCGCCTCGGTAATCATCACGCGCACCTTCTGTGCCTCTACTAGCGGACCTCGCAGGAGACGCTTATGACCAACTGTAAAGCCTGTACCAAATTCTTGCCAGACGCCATCCATCTCTACTTGCACATGAAAAGCAGCGATTCGTTGCCCTAGCTTCAAATCTTCTCTTAACTCAATTACATCAAAAGTTTTAGGAGAACCTAAGTCGAGTTCTAACTGGATGGGCAAGCCTACATCACTTGCCCAAGAGCTGGTCTCAAGACCATCTGTCAGATGGTGACAAGCGAAGTCTGCGGAAAGAGCTGGACCAAATACCTCAGCTCCCAGAGCCAAATCTTCTTTATAGAGCTCATTGCGATAGGCAGCAAATTCATAAAGTCGTTCAATATCCTTTGCATCAAATAGCCCATCTTGATTCGGCGGAATATTAAGCAAGAGTGGAGTTCCCCGACCCACCGAGTGAAAATAAATCTCTACCAACTCCTCAAGAGACTTAGGATCCTGGTCCTCATGGTAAAACCAACCTGGCCGGATGGAAACATCTGCCTCACCGATTGAAAAAATAGTGCCTGAAGAATCTCCATGCTGAAGATAATCCAGCGCTGCTTCTGTTCCTAGTTTGTCAGGATTCACCTTTTGCCACAGGGGATCACCTGCATACCCTCGTTCATTGCCAATCCAGCGTATACTGGTGCCTTCTGTTGAAAAAATTAAGCAATCGCCCTGCAGGTCACGAATGGTTTCAAACCATTTTTCAAATTCATAATTGACCTTTTGAGCACCCTCTCCTCTGGCACCATCCATCCAGACCTCAGCAAATTTTCCTGCATTGCCATAGGCAGGATTTGATAAGATTTCCTTCAACTGTGCCAGATAATAGGCATTATAGTCCGCTTCTCGCTCCACATGATAGAGAGGACTATGGGCATCCCACGGCGATAGGTAGACCCCCATGTCCATATCAAACTCTGTGGCAGCTTGGGATACTTCAAGGAGCAAATCTCCCTCTCCATTCCTCCAAGGACTGGCCTTGACCGAATAATCTGTGTGAGCTGTCGGATAGAGGACAAAGCCATCGTGGTGCTTGACCACCAAAATCAACTTCTTAAAACCCGTTTCTTTGAGCACGCGAACCCACTCACGCGCATCTAACCTTGTCGGGTTAAATAGCCCAGGATCCTCCTGACCTGTCCCCCATTCCTGGTCATAAAAGGTATTGGGCCCAAAATGGATAAAGGCTGCTAGTTCATCCTCTAAATACGCTAGCTGAGCCTGACTAGGCAAGGGTCCATGCGGTTTTATTTCTCTTACCATACTACTTCCTATCTACATTTTTCTTTACTTTTTTAGCATGTACTTGTAATTCTGTTAGCGCTAGGGGGCTTGCCAAGTTTTCAAATCGAAGACGAAGGGCATAAGTTTCCACCTTGTCAAATTCAAAACGAATCTCTTCATCCGTACCAATTGAAATTTTTCGGATACCTGATACAGGTCGCCAATTCTCCTCTTGCTTGAGCAGGGAATCCTTATCCAAATGATTGGGAGTCCGAGGCAAAGTAGGCTCATTCCCCACATAATAATCGATATAGATAGGCTCCACCGCCACGTATTCTTGATTCTCAACATAATACAAGGTCACGTTATCCACGAATCGCGGTTTTAAAATCCCTGCATCTCCAAAAATAATGCCCACGCTGGCTTGCTCTGACTTGGCAATCCAAGTATTGGCTGTCGATTTCTTCCGAGCAATGACCTTGTCATTGAGGTAAGAAGCTGGGTGATTCGGCTCTGAGTGAGAAGCAAAGACCAGAGGCAGGTTGGATCCTGTCCACTGATTGGAAATAACTTCCCCATATACACTGGCATCTGTCACATGAATGGTGACTGTTGCTGGTAACTCACAGCCCGCTACTTGTCCTGTAAGCACACATTCTCCTACCTGAGCATAGACTTGAGGTTCGAGTTCGTCCCAAGTCACCTTGGCCGTATCTCGTCTGCCATCTGATAAGACTAGCTTGACTCGGTCTGGTAAGTGTGGAGGTTCCTTGACAAGCGTCCAAACCCTCTCAGGCTCAATAGTGAAAATCCCTTGGACACAAACCTGAGCAGATGCCTTTAAATCCAGACCTTCTAGCTGGCCAGATACCGTAAACTCATGAAATCTTACCAAATCTTCTTCAGGAATCTCCTCCCAAATAACCTTGACTCGTTTTGCACCACCAGACTCATAGTCTACCAAAACTGAAGATGGAAGCTGTAGATAAGTCCCCTTATCTGTATACAAGCGAAGCGGTCGTACAGAAACTGCCTGCCCTAGTGAGCTATTTTCTGCAACTTGCAAATGAGTTTGATAGGTTTTCCCCTGATAACTAGCGTGGATAGCCAAGTCGCCTGCAGACAAGCAATGAAGCACTCCCTGCTTGATAATAGCGTGGGCACTACCACTTGCCTCCCAAAGCACTTCACTATTCCCCACCTTGTACACAGGGTTATCCACAATTTGTGGATAAAGTCCAATCGCTGGGGAATCCCCTTCTTGTAATCCTGCCTGCTTGTCCACTCGAATCTCAAACAAGCTCTTATTTTTCACTGGTTGGGTAGCCAAAGCCTCTCCCACTAAGATATCAAAACTTGCTGGCTCTAGCCCTCTGGCACTGACCTTTACTCTTACTTGGCCTGCCTGCTCCAAGCTCTGAACCAAAAGTACACCTCTGCCATGGAAGGCTTTCCGCTTAAACCGACTATTTTTCTGAGCCTGATAACGTTCACGACTGGCCTGCCTGCCATTATCCACACCTACAATGCGAGCAGGGCCCTCAATTTTAAAATGAATCTGATTGGAAGCAGTCGGCACCCAATTTCCATCCTTGTCCAATACATCAAAATAGAGATAAAGGAGGTCTTGCCCATCTGGCTCCAGTTTTGTTTTCTCGGCATGTAACCCGATTTTGGCTGGCTTACCTGCAGTCACCACCCTATCTTCTGCCACAATCTGACCTTGACTGTCATAGGCCACAGCATGCAATTCTCCCGGTTGATAAGCCAAACGCCATTCGAGATAAAGTTGTTCAGAACTTGCTCCCTCTTGGTATTTTCTGCCATCTGAAGTCCATTTTTCCTGAAAAGTCTTTCTACCTTGAGATTTTCCATTGAGAAATAGCTCTACAGAACGGGCATTTGAATACACCCGGACAGGGATATTCCCATACTTATCCACAACTTGTTGATAACTCTTGTGGATTTCCCAATTCCAGTGGGGCAGTATATGAACCATGGGATGCTGATCTAGGTCCAACCACTGACTTTGATAGAGATAATAGTCATTTTTAGGAATCCCTGCCGTATCCACGATCCCAAAATAGGAACTCTTTACAGGCGTGTCATTTTGATTGTGCCAAGGAGTCGGCTCACCGATATAGTCCACTCCTGTCCAGATAAACTGACCCGCATAGTCTAACCGATTTCTATCTGCTGTCCAAGAAGCCGTCGCCGTCTTCCCCCAAGGAACTCGATCATTGCCATAGTCTGACTGTTCAAAATTCCGCACGCGACGATTATCCCCAACCCATTCCTTATCTGGGCGAAAATAGCTATCACGCGTTCGGGTAGCTGATGAGGTTTCAGATCCGTAAAGTCGCCACTTGGGATGTCTTTTGCGAATCCCATCAATATTGTCTTCTGAGTAATTCAAGCCCACCACATCCAGCAAATTGGCTATCTTTTCATGACCTCCAAACCCATCTCCAAAGCGGAACTGATCCATTCCCATGGTCACAAAACGGCTATCATCAACCTCCTTGACTCTTTCTAGCAAGCGTTTAATCGTCTTCAATGAATGAGCATCGCCATTTGCTTCGCTGACTTCATTTCCCAAGGACCACATCACAATAGCTGGATTGTTCTTGCCACGCTGGATCATAGTGCGCAAATCGTAATCCGACCAGAAATCGCCTGCTTTCGCTTCTGGATGAGTCGCTTCTTCCTCAAAAAAACGACCATAGTCATATTCTTTCTTACCTCCATACCAAGTATCAAAGGCTTCTTCTTGGATGAGTAGCCCCATTTTGGCGGCTATATCTAGTAAGATACTACTAGCTGGATTATGGGTAATTCGAATCGCATTGACACCCATTTCCTTCATCTGCCGCAAGCGTCTCTCAGCAGCTGACCTGTTTTCCACAGCTCCCAGCGCTCCATAGTCATGGTGCAGACAAACCCCATGAATCTTCAACCAGCGACCATTTAGAAAGAAGCCCTTATCCGCTTGCCAATCCATATAGCGGTAACCAAAGTTCTCCTCTCCTTCATCAACCAAGACGCCATTTTTGTAAAGGCGAGTCTTCAATTGGTAAAGATGGGGATAGTCAATATCCCAAAGCAAAGGTTGGAAAATTAATATTGCTTGTTGGAAATGATGTTTGTCCCCAGCCTCAATCACCAGAGAGTTTGTCGCCTGCCAGTCAGAAAGCTGCTGACCTTCATACCAGATACTCTGTTCCAAATATACCGACACAGACTGAGATCCGTCATTTGAAACCTTACTTTCAAGCCGAGTTTCCACCCATCCATCTCTTTGTTCTTTTAGTTTAGGACTTTCTATCTTAATCCCATATAAATCCAGATGCACCAGATCTGTAATCAACAATTTTACTTCTCGGTAAATACCACTACCAGAGTACCAACGGCTGCTAGGTTGCTGATTTTCCACAAAAACCGCAAGCTGGTTGGCCGTCCCATCATTTCTTAGATAAGGTGTGATATCATAAGAAAAGGGTGTATAGCCATTGGGATAATAGCCCAGCACTTGCCCGTTGATATAGACTTGGGAGTTCATATAAACCCCGTCAAAGAGCAAACGCACTGATACTAGACTGGCATCTTCTTCCAAGTAAAACTGCGTCCGGTACCAAGCCTGACCCCCGTTTAACTGACCGCCCTCATTTTGCGCTGGCGAATACTGGTCAAAATCATTATAAATACTCCAGTCGTGTGGCACTTGAATAGCCTGCCAATTTCCCCTCTGAAAATCCGGCGCCAAGGCCTCTTCTTTACCCATCTCCTGGCTAAAAAACCAGTGATTTCGCAAAACTTCTTCTCTTCTCATACAAGCATTCCTCTTTAAACGACTCGTTTTACTTGACTATAGCACAAAACAAAAGCGCTTTCAAGACTTCCTCCATCACTCCCTAAATCCTCAGAAAAGATTCTATAATTTGTGGAGGAGTCTGAAAATCATTCCATATTCAAGCAAACTGTAATTTTCAAGAAACAATACTCTTCTAAAATCTCTTCAAACCACGTCAACGTCGCCTTGCCGTAGATATATGTAAATGACTTCGTCAGTCTTATCTACTACCTCAAAACGGTGTTTTGAGCAACCTGTAGCTAATTTCCTAGTTTGCTCTTCGATTTTCATTGAGTATAAGGTCAAATCTTACAATAACGCAAAAAACACCTCTCTGAATGTTCATTCCAGAGAGATGTCCCTTTTGTCTTAGCTATTGTAAATCGACTGTCTAAAGTCATCTGAATCTTTAAGATAAGCTTTATAAATCGCTTGTTTCAGTTTTTGCACTGGAGTTTCAATAAACTCAAACTTTTTAGCCGTTGTATTTCCTGCTTTTATCTGTTTCAACTCCTCTTGGACAGCTTTCTGCATCAATTCACTTAACTTCTGACTTGTCAGACTTATTTCCTGACCTTCATATTGGATTGTCAAAGGTTTCAATTGATTAATCTTAGCTACTCTTTCCTTGATCTGTGCTTTTTTGAACTCAGCATAGCTCTTACCATTCAAAATTTTATTGAAAATGTAAGTATCAGATAAAGGCTTGTTCTCAGACTCTGCTACTTGTTTGTATTGATTTGAAACATAAGGAACAAATCCTTCATAATAGCCCAAAGCAGCCATCAATTCAAAGGCTTGTTTTCTAAAGGTGATGTCCCCACTCATACCAGAGTCATTTTGACTAACACCATAAATGGTGTCAAACATATCAACAGTATAATAACCATTTGCTGCAATTTTACCTTTATCTGAAAAACCAGCAATGATATAACGATTGACCAGGATATGATTGTCAATCAAACTATCAATATCTGTCAATTTTTTGGCATCTTCTAAGGTCAGAGCTTGAATCTCCTCACTCTTATGAGTCGGTTTAACTGCTGTATTACGGTAATCTACCCAAGTTCTAGGACCTGTTGAAGTGATTGGCGTTATTTTTTTGAAATAACTCATCTTGTCTTCTGCAGATAAGCCTTTACTTGCCTCTGCTTCTAGATAATCTAGAGTATAAAGGACATCAAAACTTCCCTTCATATAAGATTGCAAATCTTCTGCCGTTTTAAATCGATCAGGTGTTCTATTGTAAAATCCATTCTTATCACTCTCATCATATACAAAGTTGAGATTGAAATAAGTATCCTTTTCTGGATTATAGGAGTTTTCAAAAATACCACGGGCATAAAACTCTGCTCCTGTACCATCTCGACGACCGTGATTATTAAACAAGACCGTTCTATCTAGTAAGTGCGTCATTTCATGAGAATAAGTAGCTGAACCTCTATCATCCAGAACCCTATCTATAAAGTAACGGACACCTAATCCATTAGCCTCAGCTCCCACCTTACTTACTGGAGAATAGTAATTCATAGGAGTCATAAATTGGTCAACTCCCTTATCAGCTCCATTACCAGTAGCTGGTGACCAAGTACTATCAATCTGGGCATTTGGATTGCTTGTATATTTCTTCATCGTATCAATAATCAAGCGATTTGTCAGTAACTTATCACGATTTTCGGGTTTTGTTATACGATAAAGAGTATCAACATAGTTGGCTTGTTGTACAGCCGCTTTCTCAATTAAAGACTTGACTCTAGCAAGCTCAGCCTGATACTTAGTTGGATTAGACTGGGCAAGAGAAGTATCTATATAGGAACCAATATTACCATAGGTAATTGTCGCCATATTACTAATCACGTAAACATTTGGTTCTTTCACATTTAAAAGTCCCAAAATAGCAGCCATATTAGCCTCTTGTTTACGAGGATCCTTTTCTCCAGCTGTCAACTTGCTATACAGCCCGACATACGCTGAAGGATTTTCCTTAGATGATTTTTCAACAATCATAGCTTGGCTAGATTTTTTAAGCCAGGTATCCGCATCATCTGACGTAAAGAGTTGGCGATTGCTGTCTAAAAATTCCTTCAAGCTAGCCTTACCTGTAATAGTAGATAAGTATTTTGTAAATGTTTGAGGACTATTGGTCAATTTCATCTCTTCATAAGACATGGATCCTAATTTTTTCAAACTATCCAAGGCGGTCATTGTCTTATTACCAAATGAACTTGGATTAAAGGCCAGAATATCACGAATATTCGTGTCCCCAAATTGAATATTATAAAAGCGATTGATATAAGACAGTCCCAACAAAATCTGCTCTTTGTATTGCTCAAGCTCTTGTTTGACCTTGCTACGATTTTCAGGGGTATCTCCTATAATTCCCAATGTATGCGAGGCAATCTTTTTGAAACTTGACTCAGCTTGCGTCTTCGTCTGATCAAAGCTTTCTTGAATTGATAGTTTTTGAAGATACTCTGTACGCAATATATCTTTGACTTCTTGGTCAGTGATATTTGGGCGTGTTTTTCTGAGCGCAATTCTCTTTGTTATAATATCTCGAGGATCATAGACAGGCTCTAACTGTGCTTTTAATTTACTGTCATGTAAGAAATCTACTGATCTCGCGCTTGTGGTAAGAGCAGACACATCCACAGCATCTTCTCTCTCACTATTGGCTGGAAGTAAGTGTGGTTTATCCTCCTGACTACCAACTAAAATAACTCTCGGTTTCATTGGTTTTGTTATTTGACTCACTTCTTGAGGATTAACCAATTCACCAGTTTGTTCATTGATAGCGTAGGTTCTGGTAAGTGTATTCTCACCAACTTCTCCTTCAGATGCTACCTTTTCTATATTTTTAGCAAGTGAAGAATCCTCTCTTCGCTCCTCAGTAACAGCAATCGGTTGTATTACTTTTTCCACATTACCAACTTGAATCACTTTATCGACTGCTGGATTTACTTGTCTAGTAGTGTCAGATACCGTCACCTGACCTGTTGCCTTGTCTAGTTGATAAGTCGTCCTAGTTTCCACCGAACCATCACGCCCTGCAACCGCTACTTTCTCTTGTCTGAACTCCAAAGCAGGATTCACTTGGTAAATCGTTTTATGAGATAGGACAGTAGTTTCAACACTCGGTTTAGTTCCAACTTCTACAACTTGATCAACTTTGTTAACTACTATTTTGACAGTTTTATTCTCAGAAATATTTCCACTTGCTTGATCTTTAGTATAAGTAGTAGTAACTTGTTCTTGTCCCTCAACACCCGGAATTTTTACTCTTGTAACGCCGTGATCTAGTTCCTCATTCTTTTCATAAACGGTTTCATAAGGAACGACTTTGGTCTCTACTTTGGTCTGAGGAAGTTGAGTGTCTTCTTTATACTCTGGGAGATCCTCCTGTATCTCAGGCTCACCGGAAACGCCACCTTCATATGACGGAAGAGAAGGTTCTACCAAAGGATCGCCGGAAACACCGCCTTCATAAGACGGAAGCATTGGTTCTACCAAGGACTCACCGGAAACACCGCCTTCATAAGA
>CAKMOM010000070.1:0-10788 GCA_927910965.1 uncultured Streptococcus sp. | reverse complement strand
AAAGAGTACAACACTAACACACCTGAATTGAAACCAGAAACAATCACAACTGAAAGTGGCAAAGTGTACAAATTAGTACCAGCCCAAACAGTAGGAAAGAAACAGGTAAAGTAACGGTTGCACCAACAGAAGTAACGTATAAATACGAACTCCAAAAAGGTGATGTAACAGTAAACTATACAGATACTGAAGGAAATGCGATTGAAGGTAAGACAAGTGTTAAAGCTGAAACACAAAGTCCAACAGGTAAGAGTACAACACAAACACACCAGACTTAAAACCAGAAACAATCACAACTGCCAATGGTGATGTTTATGAATTCGTGAAAAAATCTGAAACATCAGCTTCTGAAACAGGAAAAGTCAATACAGGAGTTACAACAGTTGAGTATGTATACCGTAAAGTTGTAACAAGTTATGTAGATGAAGAAGGCAAAGAAATTAACCCTTCAGACAAAGGAACGAAAGATAAGAAAGACATTCCAGAGTACATTTACAAAGAAACTAAGAAAGACGACAAAGGCAATACAACGCATGTATACCGTCAAGTTGTAACAAGTTATGTGAATGAAGAAGGCAAAGAAATCAGCCCTTCAGACAAAGGAACGAAGGATAAGAAAGACATTCCAGAGTACACATTCAAAGAAACGAAGAAAGATAAAGATGGAAATACAATCCATGTATATACTAAGAAATCTTCTTCAACACCATATTCACCAACACCTTCAACTCCAAGTAATGAAGAAAGTAAATCAACGGTTTGGAAAGATACTGAAGGTAATGTTCTAAAACCTCAAGAAGATGGTACAAAAGATAAGGGAACATTTACTGGCTATGAATATGTCAAGACTATTTTAGTTGGAAATGTAACAACTCATATCTTTAAGAAAGTGATTACTCCAATTCACGATGAAATCCCTTCTCATTCAGATGTTCCTGGACAATCAGATATCCCAGCTCATTCAGATGTAACAGCAACATCAGATAAATCAACTCAAATAGTGAATTCAAATGAATCAACATTTGTAGATGGTAAACGGGAACTTCCGAATACAGGTACTCAATCATCAACTTCATCTCTCCTTCTTGGAGCTCTAGCAGCAATAACTGGCTTAGGTTTAGTTTCAAGACGTCGTAAAGATGATAAGGAGTAAGAAATGGTATAAAGCGTAATAAGTCGCTTATCTATCATTCTGAGGTTTATGATAATCAAGAAAAGCCTTTCCTCTATTCTTAGGGGAAGGGCTTTTTGAAGTAGGATATGTAAGTAAGGTAAACCTCAATAACGAGGTATATTGAAAAATCTCCAGACTAGAGAACTCACTGATAGTTCCTAATCTGGAGATTATTTTTTTTAATCTTCTTTCAACTTCGCTAATTCCTGGGCAAGGAGTTTAAGGGCGACTTGTGGGTTGGCTTGGCCTTTGGTTGCTTTCATCAGGAAGCCTGTAAAGGCCTTATCTGCGTTACGTTTGCCTGACTTGAAGTCGGCAACAGCAGCTTCGTTATTGGCGAATACTTGGTGGATGATTGGAATCAGAATATCTGGATCTGAGATTTGAACCATGCCTGCTTTTTCCACGTATTCACGCGCTCCACCGCCGTTTTTAGCCAGGTGGACAAAGACTTTCTTGGCAATCTTAGAAGAAATAGTACCGTCTTCGATGATGGCAATCATTTCAACCAAGTTTTCTGGTGTCAATTCGATTTGTTCCAGTGTCTTGCCTTCGGCATTCAAGAACTGAGCGACTTCCCCTTGGAGCCAGTTAGAGACTTGTTTGGCATCGCCACCGAGGGTAACAGCTTTTTCAAAGAAGTCAGAAGTGACTTTGTTTGCCGTCAACTGACTAGCATCATAGTCTGACAAGTCAAGGTCAGATACATAACGCGCACGGCGTTCTTTTGGAAACTCTGGCAACTCAGTTCGCATTTCCTCAATCCACTCGTCTGAGATTTCAAAGATTGGTAGGTCTGGCTCTGGGAAGTAGCGGTAGTCTGCAGCTCCTTCCTTGACACGCATGAGGATGGTTGCCTTGTTAGCTTCATCGTAACGGCGTGTTTCTTGACGGATTTGACCCCCTGAGCGAAGGATTTCAGCTTGACGTTGGACTTCGTATTCAAGACCTTTACGAACGTTTGAGAAGGAGTTGAGGTTCTTCAACTCTGTCTTGGTACCGAATTTCTCTTGACCATAAGGGCGAAGGGAGATATTGGCATCCACACGCATAGAACCCTCTTCCATCTTAACGTCAGAAATACCAGCGTACTGGATAACCTCCTTGAGAGCTGTTAGATAAGCATAGGCTTCTTCAGGAGAACGCATGTCAGCTTCAGATACAATCTCAATCAATGGCACCCCTTGGCGGTTGAGGTCAACATAAGAGTAACCATCTGTACCGTGGGTGTTTTTACCAGCATCTTCTTCTAGGTGGGCACGTTCGATACCGATTTTCTTAGTTGTACCGTCTTCTAGCTCCACTTCAATCCAGCCGTTATAACCGATTGGCTCATCAAACTGAGAAATTTGGTAGGCTTTTGGATTATCAGGGTAGAAGTAGTTCTTGCGGTCAAAGTGCATCTTTTTGTGGATGTCCATGTTGAGGGCAAGAGCAGCCTTGATACCGGCATCGACAACACCTTTATTAAGAACTGGCAGAACTCCTGGGAAAGACCAGTCAATCACGTTAGTGTTGGCATTTTGGTCATTTCCAAAGTGGGCAGAAGTAGGTGAGAAGATTTTTGAATTGGTGTTGAGCTCTACGTGGACTTCAAGTCCAATGACTGTTTCAAAGTTCATTAGTTATCACCTCCAAAAATCACGGGTTGTTGTTTGTGGTAGTCTGTTGTCGCCTCAAAAGCAGCAGCAGCTTGGTAAATGGTTTCCTCAGAGTACTTAGGACCGATCAATTGGAGACCGACAGGCAGACCTTGAGAGAATCCAGCAGGAATAGAAATTCCAGGCAGTCCTGCCAAGTTTACAGGTATGGTCAAGAGGTCAGCCAAGTACATAGCAACTGGGTCGTGGTTGAGTGAATCCAAGTCATAGGCAACACTAGGAGCAGTTGGGCCCAAAATCAAGTCGTAATCCGCGAAGACTTTTTCGAAATCTTGGATGATGAGGGTACGGACCTGACCAGCCTTCTTATAGTAGGCGTCATAGTAACCTGATGAAAGACTGAATGTACCAAGCATGATACGGCGTTTAACCTCTTCACCGAAACCTTGGCTACGGCTGTTTACATAGATTTCATCAAGGTTGGTTGCATCTTCTGCGCGGTAGCCGTAACGGATACCGTCAAAACGTTGCAAGTTTGATGAAGCTTCAGATGAAGCAATGATGTAGTAGACGGCAACACCGTATTTTGAGTGAGGTAGACTCACTTCTTCAACAATAGCACCAAGTTTTTCAAAGTGTTTGGCTGCGTTCAGAATGGTTCCCTTAACCTCTGGGTCAATTCCTTCACCAAGGTATTCCTTAGGCAAAGCAATTTTCATGCCCTTGATGTCTTGGCCGATTTTTGAAGTAAAATCGGCAATGCGGACAGGAGCAGAAGTAGAGTCTTTGGCATCTTCGCTTGCAATAGCATTGAGCAAGAAGGCATTTTCCTTAACAGTCGGAGCGAAAGGTCCAATCTGGTCTAATGAACTACCAAAGGCAATGAGACCGAAACGTGAAACTGTTCCGTAGGTTGGTTTGAGACCGACGATCCCATTGAAGGCAGCAGGTTGGCGGATAGATCCACCAGTATCAGAACCAAGTGACAAGCGGACTTGTCCTGAGGCTACAGCTGCAGCAGAACCACTTGATGATCCACCAGGGACCTTGCTGTGGTCCCAAGCATTTTTAGTGGCCCCGTAGTAAGAAGTCTCACCTGATCCACCCATGGCAAATTCGTCCATGTTGGTTTTCCCAACAACAATCATACCTTTAGATTTTGCATTGGCAACGGCTGTCGCATCAAAGATAGGCTCATAGTTGTAGAGCATTTTTGAAGCAGCAGTTGTGAGAATACCATCAGTAGAGATATTATCTTTAACTGCAAGTGGAATTCCTGAAAGGATATTATCAGCATCAATTCCAGCTTTATCAATAGCCTTAGCTTGCGCAAGGGCTTGCTCCTCAGCGATGGTGACAAAAGCGTTGATAGCTGTCTCGCGAGACTTGATATTTTCAAGTGTTGCTTGTGCTAATTCAGTTGCTGAAATTTCCTTAGAGACAAGGAGATTGTGCAAGTCTTCAATGGTTTTATTGTTGAAAGTCATTAGGCATCTCCTCCATCGTCTAGGATAGCTGGTACCTTGATATAGTAGTTGTCTTTTTCAGGTACGTTTTTAAACAAGCGATCACGGTCTGTTCCTTCTTCGGCCACATCAGGGCGGAGTACAGTCTTGCGGTCAGCCATGGTCGTGGTCGGTGTGACACCAGTTGTGTCAACTTCGCCCAGCAATTCAACCATGTCAACAATCTTAGACAAGGTAGTCGCAAAGGCAGCAGTTTCTTCTTCAGAGAATCTTAATTTTGAAAGATTGGCAACGTGTGTTACTTCTTCTTGCGTAATTTTCATCTTGCATCCTTTCGTGAAATGATGATTTTTAGTCTGTTCTATTTTACCATATTTTCCTATAAATAAGGGAGGGGGAACTGAAAAGAAATAGAAATTGAAAAAAATGCTA
This sequence comes from uncultured Streptococcus sp., assembly GCA_927910965.1. Classification (GTDB taxonomy): domain Bacteria; phylum Bacillota; class Bacilli; order Lactobacillales; family Streptococcaceae; genus Streptococcus. The sequence goes on along the minus strand of CAKMOM010000070.1, from coordinate 6,115 downwards.
AAATCCGATATAATGGAGTGTTGAAAGGAATGGTAAAATCCAATGTAGAAATCATTCTTAGCTATTGAAACACCTAAAAATAGAGAATCAAAGAAAGAGAACTTATGAATATTCAAGAAGAAATTAAGAAACGTCGTACCTTTGCCATCATCTCCCACCCTGACGCGGGGAAAACAACCATCACTGAGCAATTGCTCTACTTTGGGGGCGAGATCCGTGAGGCTGGTACTGTAAAAGGAAAGAAAACAGGGACTTTTGCCAAGTCTGACTGGATGGATATCGAGAAGCAACGTGGGATTTCGGTTACTTCATCTGTTATGCAATTTGACTACGATGGCAAGCGTGTGAATATCCTCGACACGCCAGGGCACGAGGATTTCTCAGAAGATACCTATCGTACTTTGATGGCGGTGGATGCTGCGGTCATGGTCGTGGACTCTGCCAAGGGTATCGAGGCGCAAACCAAGAAATTATTTGAAGTTGTCAAACACCGTGGTATTCCAGTCTTTACCTTCATGAACAAGCTAGACCGTGACGGTCGAGAGCCACTGGACCTCTTGCAAGAATTGGAAGAAGTCTTGGGTATTGCGAGTTACCCGATGAACTGGCCTATCGGGATGGGGAAAGCCTTTGAGGGGCTCTATGATCTTTATAACCAACGCTTGGAGCTCTATAAAGGGGATGAGCGTTTTGCCAGTTTAGAAGATGGGGACAAGCTTTTTGGTAGCAATCCTTTCTACGAACAAGTCAAGGATGACATTGAGCTTTTAAATGAAGCTGGGAATGAGTTTTCAGAGGAAGCTATCCTTGCTGGAGAATTGACGCCAGTCTTCTTCGGTTCAGCTTTGACAAACTTTGGTGTGCAGACCTTCCTTGAGACCTTCCTTAAGTTTGCTCCAGAACCACATGGTCACAAGAAAACAGACGGTGAAATTGTGGATCCTCATGACAAGGATTTCTCAGGATTTGTCTTTAAGATTCAGGCCAACATGGACCCTCGTCACCGTGACCGTATCGCCTTTGTCCGTATCGTATCGGGTGAATTTGAGCGTGGCATGAGTGTCAACCTGCCTCGTACTGGTAAGACTGCAAAGCTTTCTAATGTCACCCAGTTTATGGCGGAAAGTCGTGAGAATGTGACTAATGCTGTGGCAGGTGATATTATCGGGGTTTACGATACAGGAACTTATCAGGTTGGGGATACTTTGACAGTTGGGAAAAATAAATTTGAATTTGAACCACTGCCAACCTTTACACCTGAGATTTTCATGAAAGTTTCTGCCAAGATGTCATGAAGCAAAAATCCTTCCACAAGGGAATCGAGCAATTGGTGCAAGAAGGTGCTATCCAGCTTTACAAGAATTACCAAACAGGTGAGTATATGCTGGGCGCTGTCGGACAACTCCAGTTTGAAGTTTTCAAGCACCGCATGGAAGGTGAGTACAACGCTGAAGTTGTTATGACACCAATGGGTAAAAAGACAGTTCGTTGGATCAAGACTGAGGACTTGGATGAACGGATGTCATCAAGCCGAAATATCTTGGCCAAAGACCGCTTTGATCAACCAGTCTTCCTCTTTGAAAATGACTTTGCCCTTCGCTGGTTTGCGGACAAGTACCCAGACGTAGAGTTGGAAGAGAAAATGTAACTCAGTACCAACAATTGGAACTAAAGTTCCTAATTGTTGGACGCTAGTCGCTGTTTGGCGAACTAGCTAACTGCCTTACTAACTACGTTTGGCAAATAGAATCGATTTGCCAAACTCCGTGTCGTAGTGTAACAATCGGCTTACCTAAACGCTTCACTAGGAAAAATCCACGAATATTATCGATTCGTGGATTTTTCCATCGTAACAGAAAGGAAGTAGTCTAGCTAATTGCTTTACTAACTATGTTTGGCAAATGAAATCGATTCGTAAAGCTCAGCGTCGTTATCTAACAATCGCTAACTTTTATGTTGCTTGATCTAAATATCCTAATAAGAGAAGTCCAGGAATGCTATCAATTCTTGGGCTTTTTCCTTGTGGCGAATTGCAAGTTGGCTTTTCTATCTCGGTGTCTTGGTCTTGAATCGGTACCTACTTACCTACTATAGAGCTTGGTAATCAATCTCCTGTTAAGAAGATACTGTGAATCTTATGATATTACGGGCTTTTTTGTAAGAGTCAGCAAGTCTAGCCACTTGCCTTACTAATAGTCAATCAAAACCAAAGTGGCCCTTTTTTCTTGCTAGTCTGTTCATGAAATATAGTAGTTAAGCTATATATTTTGAAATTTACTATCTCTTCATTCTAATGAAAACAGAGAGAAGTTCTATGAATAACATACAATATATATGTCTATGCGAAGAAAAATTATGATCTTTTTAATTTTGGATAAGTATGACGTATTCATCGGTAAAAATAATGGATTTCTCTTTTTTTATAGCCTAGCCAATGAGGGATTCGGTTTTCTATTATATTAACTTTATTTCTCAATGGGACCCCCATGCAAAATCAAGCAGAAAATGCTTTATTTTTTAGCAAATATACTAAAAAATAAGTTGACTTAACATAATAATTTGTATATAATAGAAAAACGATTGCATTAAGCTAGCTACTGTAGCACTTTTTGGAGGAAAAAATAAATGTTTTTTAGACGTCAAAAGGGTCAATATCGCGAAACTGACCGAGTGACGAGATATAAGTTAATTAAATCAGGAAAACATTGGTTGCGCGCTTCAACCTCTCTTTTTGGTTTGTTCAAGGTCTTGCGGGGTGGTGTAGATACGACTCAAGTCATGACGGAAGTAGTAGAGGATAAAGTGAATCCTTCTATTACAGGTCTAGATATTATCAAGGGACTTGCTGCCACGGGGGCTGTTTTAGGTGGTAGTGTTGCTACTCAAACAAAAGTGTTTGCAAATGAAACGGTAGCAATGGAAAAGACACTGGAAAATCCAGATCTTTTGGTTACAAATGATACAGTGGTGTTGGGTACGACATCTCTAAGTAACTCGGAAAATTCTGCTAGCTTGTCTACTTCTATGAGTGAAAGCACTTCGATGTCAGAATCTGTGTCTAAGAGCTCATCAGCCAGTGCTTCGACGAGTACTTCTGCCAGCACCTCAGCAAGTACATCCAATAGTATTTCGACAAGTGCATCTGTCAGCACCTCTACTAGTATCAGTCAATCAACAAGTGAGCCGGGTAGTTTCTCTACAGTGTCAAGTCTATCAGTTGAGCAGAGCACTTCTGCGACAGCAACTGAGCAAGACTCTTCTGCATCAATAGAATCAACTGGCCTAAAAATTGATTCTGCTCTACTCAAGGCAACTGAAATTGATGGGAAGGTTAGTGTGAGCGCTGCTCAATCAACTTCTACCACAACTAGAATCGTAGGGGTTACTGCTGGTGCCATAGTGACATCGGAAGTTTCAGCTAAACAACAAGATGAAAATCGTAAGAAGTTAAGCAAACTTTCATCTGAGATGGGTGAGTATCTAGCTAAAGCTGTTGGCCTAACAAATACTGACTCGGCTATCACTAAGGTCAATGTTGCGGTAACTGAAATTGAAAAAGCCTTGGCTGATCCAACAAGTGATTTGACAGCAGTGGTGCAAAAAGCGACTTTAGCTCGTAATTCCATTGCTAATGCTGTTTTGAGAGCCAATTCAGGTGCGCGTGATGCTCGAAATGGAAAGTTGATTGATAAAGGGGGGCAACTACGTGCGTTAGTTAACCGTGCTGATGCGGATCGGGTAACAACTGCAAGTCTGGAGCCTGGAAAATTTGCGGATGGTAGTAGGGAAGTTGTTTGGCGTATCAATATGCACTCCACTAGTCCATTAAACAATGCTGGATTGATTGCAGAAGTGGATCCGAATACGACCATTACTCGAGTTCTCTTCAATGGAGAGCCCATGGAAAAACGTGGTGGATCTGGAAATGAGTATGTTTTTAATAAGCGACATGACCTCAATCATAATCTTGATGCTACTATTTACGTTTTTGGAAAAGTTAATGATAAGTCTACACAGGCAAACTTAAAAGCTCAGGTAGCGACAAGTAGTCAACCGTTTACAAGTTCAACTACTTCTGCTAACTACACATCGACTAAGTCAGATACAGTTAGAACTGGGAAAAAGGTTACTCAGAAAGATAATGCTCCGACTATAACAATAACTCCTTCTTATGTCGAAGTTTACAATGATGAATCTGTAAACAATGTGAAGATTCAATTACGTGACGATAGAGGGATGGTCAGAATTACTTCCCCTAAAGATGCACCAATTATCACTGGTCTGAGTGCACCAGACTATCCTGCTACTAGAAAAAAAGGAGTTGGAGATCTTACAGTTTATGATAGATATGGCAGGGAAGTTGGCTATCAAACTTCGCGTAATATAAACATAAGTGGGACTATTGGTCGATCTGGAAATGCATGGAAACCATACAAACCAGGTGTTTATACTATTTCATACACAGTAGAAGATACAAGTAAACAAAGTGCCACGGCTTTTCTTACAATTAACATCAAAGGTTTTAATGAACGTCAAAATCCAATAAGTGGAGATACTGTTCGTGCATTTGATACTAGTAATTTAACTGCAGATGAAATTCAAGAAGTAAAAAATAAATTTGAGGAAAAAAATAGAAGCCTTTTAGAAAATAGTGATTATAAGAAAGATAATGAGAAAGGCTCGTATACAGTTGATAATACTGGTAAGATAACAATAACATATCGAGATAGAACTACAGATGTGGTAAATGCATCTTTAGTTCATCGTCCATTCACAGAACGTCAAAATCCGGTAAGTGGGGATAAAGTTCGAGTATTTGAACCAGATAATCTTACTGCAGAAGAGATTGCAGCAGTTAAGAAAAATTTTGAGAGTAAAAATACTGGTATATTAAATCACACAGATTTCAAGAAAAATAATCAAACTGGAACTGTAAATGTTTCAAATACTGGTAAGGTTACTGTTACTTATTTGGATAACAGTACAGATGTAGTAACAGCATTGACAGAAAAAACGTCCGTTTGCTGAACGTCAAAATCCAGTAAGTGGTGATGCTGTTCTAGTAAGTGATAAGTCCCACCTAACTCCAGAAGAGAGGGATGAAGTCAAGAGAAACTTCCTTTCTAAAAATAGTGCTATAATCAAGCATACAGATTATAGTAAAATAATCAATCAGGCAATGTTACGGTTTCTGAAAATGGGACAATTACGATTACTTATAGAGATGGTAGCCAAGATACAGTACAAGCTAATTTGACTTTAGATCAAGTTATGCCTACTTATGAAGTTATTGTAAAAAGAAATGGTCAACAAATTCAGCCTACTCGTAAGGGAAATGAGGAAGCTTACGATATTTATGCAGGTGATAAATTTGAAATCACTTTCAAGGCTAAAGACAACAAAGGTAAGTTACGTAGCTTTTATATTGCTTCACAGGCTGATAGAAATCAACCTCTAACGAATAAGAATTATTTTGAAAATAATAAATATGGAACAACCAATCCAGTTCCAGCTTTGAGTGATTCTAAAGGAGATATAGTTGCCACAGATACTCATCCAGCTACAATTGTTGTGAGTGGGAAGATGGATGAAAATCTACCTCATAAGGATGGTAATAAATGGCAACGAAATGCTGTAGCTGAGGATAAGGCGGGAAATACTCCTGCTTTGGGCAGTGGACCTGGGAATGTGCGTATTAGACAGGGACGACTTGCAGATATTATGACTCCGGTTGTTCCTACAAAAACTTTCCAAGTAGAGAATCTAACACGCTTAAATTTGACAGAAAAAAAATTCTATAATTGCTGAAATAACAAGATTAAATCCTCTTGAGCAAAATCGGATTAAAGAAATTGTTGTAAGTGAATCTGGGGAAGTAACAGTTCGTTATAAAGATGAAACAACTGATTCTGTAACTGTAAAGCTTTCTGATAGTGATTTTAGAAGTAAATCTAGTTCCTTGAGTACGAGTGCATCTAAGTCATTGTCGACGAAAGCTAGTCAGTCAGCTTCAACAAGTGCAAGCCAATCAGCCAGCACGTCAGCTAGCCAGTCGGCCTTAACAAGTGCAAGTCAATCAGCAAGCACGTCAGCTAGTCAGTCAGCTTCAACCAGT
>CAKMOM010000069.1:0-34482 GCA_927910965.1 uncultured Streptococcus sp. | reverse complement strand
CCTCTAGTAATCTTCAAAATCCCAATCGTCTTCCTGCGAATTGAAAATGCTTGACAAGGGAATCCTCCACAGATGGACATTCGACTTTTCCCTTCTAAGTTTTTTTAAAATTCGATCATCTGAAACATCTCGTATGTCATGAAATTCAATTTCTCCTTCCGTTTGAAAAATGGACTTATAAGATTCTCTAGCAAATTTATCAATCTCACAAAATCCAATACACTCGTGTCCGACACTTTCCATTCCAAGTCGAAAGCCACCGATACCTGAAAATAAATCAATAAATCTCATTTCTTTATCACCCCTTTCTTATCGACTATCATTGTCAGAACTGTCACTCCACTTGAAATGACAATGAGCATAACTAATATCCACTCGATTGGCGACATTTAACCACCTCCTTTTCTAACACGGTTGTTCCAAACGGAATACAAGCCATTAAACACAAATTCAGCAAGCACTTCCGCTCGTCTAACAAAGCGAACATTATCTAGAGCATACCGATAGATTCTCTCAAAATCAGTCATAGCAATTTCACTGGCTGTTTCAGAAAAACCCTCTCGTCTAAATTGATCTTGCACCAATCCACAAATATAATCTCGATCATATTTTGTGACCTTCTCTACTTTTCTTTTCAAGATAGGTTGAGTATTCCTATCCTCCTCCTCACTAAATAAAGAATCAGTCTCACTATATTTAGTCTCACTAACTTCAGTCTCACTAGGGGCTGAATATGAGACGGGGGGCCGTTTCATTTTCAACCTGCCCTAGTCTCTTTTTAACACTAGGCCTGTCAGAAATAGATACTGGGGTAGAAGATAATTCCCCTAAATAAATCTTATTAGCTAGTCTTCCTTTCTCACTTGAAGACTGTTGAACTTCATCAATTAAGTCATATTCTTTAAGAGTCTTTTTGATGGACAGTAATTTGGACTTCGAACAACCCAACAGCCTCATCAGTTTAGAATTAGAAAATACTAAATAGACCGCGCCTTCCTCATCTATCCAACCACGATTGAGAGATAATTCTAAACGATCTTTTAAAATAGAATAAGCCACCTTTACTTCTAGTTTCATATCCATATATTTCTCATCTTCAAAAAGAATTTTAGGTAATTTATAATACCTTTCTGAAGTTTGGTATTGATTTGCGGTAATTCGTTTCATAGCGCTCCTCCAAGTTCTTTGAGTATTAAATCTCCACTTGATTCCAATCGAACCAAGCCACTTTTTCTAATTCAGCCATAAGAGAGATGGCTTCAACAATGTCAATTCCCATTCACGTACTAAAAATGAAATGACAATATAGCGTGATGATTGTAATTCTTTTGTCATTTTCCCTCCATAAAATAAAAAAAGGAGAACAATATTCAACTGTTCTCCAAAATAATTTTATTAAAAAGAAAAACCCTGCCAAATTAATTTTTGGTAGGGTTTTTGGCAGGAAACTAAATTAATTTATCAGTTTCTAAAATGTGTTCACGATTCTAAAAGGCTGATACTATAGTATTCCGAATTCTAATTGGTATATGCCTCTTATTTAAGAGTAACTGAAGCTCCAGCTTCTTCCAATTTAGCTTTGATTTCTTCAGCTTCTGCAGTTGCAACGCCTTCTTTAACAAGTGCTGGTGCACCATCAACAAGTTCTTTAGCTTCTTTAAGTCCAAGACCAGTGATTTCACGTACAACTTTGATAACGCCAACTTTTTTGTCGCCTGCAGATGTCAATTCAACGTCGAATGAATCTTTAGCAGCACCAGCGTCAGCAGCACCAGCTGCAGCAACAGCTACAGGAGCAGCTGCAGTTACACCAAATTCTTCTTCGATAGCTTTACAAGGTCGTTCAATTTCAAGGATTGAAGCTTCTTTAATTTCAGCAATAATGTTTTCAATGTTCAATGCCATTGTTATTTCCTCCAAATAAGTTTTTAAATTTATAATATTTTTTGTAGCTAGGCTACGCTGCGTAGCTTAAAATTAAGCTGCGTCTTCTTTGTTGTCTGCAACCGCTTTGACTGCAAGAGCAACGTTGCGAACTGGCGCTTGAAGTACAGAAAGGAGCATAGAAAGAAGTCCTTCGCGGTTTGGAAGAGTTGCAAGAGCAAGAATCTCTTCTTTAGATGCGACAGCGCCTTCGATTGCACCACCTTTGATTTCAAGTGCTTCAGCGTCTTTAGCAAAATCGTTCAAGATTTTCGCTGGTGCGATAACATCTTCGTTAGAAAATGCTACTGCAGATGGTCCAACAAATACTGATGCAAGTTCTTCAAGACCAGCTTTTTCAGCTGCACGACGCAAGATTGAGTTTTTAATAACTTTATACTCAACTTCGCTTCCACGAAGCTCACGACGAAGAACTGTATCTTGCTCAACTGTCAAACCACGAGCGTCAACAACGACGATAGATGCAGCAGCTTTCATTTTCTCAGCTACTACGTCAACTAGTTCCGCTTTTTAGCAATAATTGCTTCACTCATTAGTGTGTTCACCTCCGTTATTATTTTGCTTGGGGAATTTTTCCAAAAGAAAAACGCGCCCAAACCTAGACACGAAAGTACAATACGCTTCTTTTTTACATGATACGTTTTGTCCTCGGTAGGATATTTATGAGTCATGCTCCCCTACTGTCTTAGGCAGTTTTTTCAAACCGTATATAAGTATAACATAGTTAAAAAAAGAATGCAAGATTTTTGCAAACTTTTTTTAAAATTTTTCGTAATTTTTCTTTTAAAGTTCTACTGTCAAGACTTGACCTTGCTTAACGACCTGCTCTCCAGCGATATAAACATCATCTACATCACTAGATTTGACAGCATAAACCAGGTGAGAGAGCATATTTTTCTGAGGTTGGAGATGAATTTTTCCTTGTGGTTGAATCACGAGAAAATCTGCTTGCTTACCAACTTCCAGACTTCCTATCTGATTTTCCATTCCAAGGACCTTAGCCCCTTCGATTGTCAGTGCCTTTAGAGCTGTTTCGATAGGAAATTGGCTAGCATCTCCACTTTTCATCTTCTGAAGAAGGGCTGCAGTCCGTCCTTCCTCAAACATGTCTAGGTTGTTATTGGAAGCAACCGAGTCTGTCGCAATTCCGACTGCTACTCCTGCTTTTTGCAGTTGGATGATGGGAGCAATCCCTGATGCCAATTTGAGGTTACTAATAGGATTATGCGCAATAGCTACTTGAGAAGTTGCTAAGCGTTCAATTTCTCGCTCATTTAATTCGACTCCATGAGCAAAGACAGATGGATGATCTAAGTAACCCAGTTCTTCTAGAAAGGCTAGGGGACGTTTGCCGTATCGTTTCAGGATAATGCCTGATTCCTCCTTAGTCTCCGCTACATGGATATGGATTGGAATATTCAGTTCTTTCGCCATATCTAAGCTCGTTTCCAGCAAATCTCTACTACAGCTGTAAGGAGAGTGAGGAGCTACCATAACCTTGAAATTTGGATTTTCATATCCTAAGATTTCCTCGATGATGCCTCGTGTTCTAGTAATGGTCTCAGTAGTTGTTTCTATCTCTGAAGAAAAGAGGGTCGGTGAGAAATAACAACGCATCTTGGAAGCCTTAACTGCCTGATAAATCTGCTCAATCTCCACTCCATTGGGATTATACATATCATTGAAGGTTGTTGTTCCTGACTGGAGCATTTCTGTCAGAGCTTCTTTGACCGCCTTGGTAGTCATGTCTGGAGTAAACTCAGCTTCTGCAGGCCAGATATAGTCATTGAGCCATTCATGGAGATTGCTGTCGTCCCGAATTCCTCTCAATCCTGTCATAGCAGAATGGGTGTGGCAATTGACCAATCCAGGCATAATCCAGGCTCCCTGATAGTCTATAATCTGCTCAGCTTGCTCTAAAATCTCTGGCTTCTCTTGACCGACATAGACAATTTGAGAATCCTTAACTGCTAAGATTCCATCCAAATAAACATGGAAATCTTGGTCACAAGTCACGATATTTACATGCTGAAAGACTTTCATTCTAGGCTCCTTTTCTATAAGACAATTTACAGTGAATAATTTTTCTAGCTATTGTAACAAAAAAGTCACCCAAAGGCAACTTTTTTCGTTCATAAGATTTTAAAGTAGAAAGGCTTATTCAGAGCTAAAAGCGGCAGCTTGCTGCATTTGGTAATACTTGCCTTTTCTAGCCATGAGGTCCTGATGATTGCCATGCTCCACAATATCGCCATCCACCAAGACAAGAATTAAATCTGCATCCTGAATAGTTGACAAACGGTGAGCAATGATAAAGCTTGTACGCCCCTTCATGAGTTTAGCAAATGCATCCTGAACTAGCACTTCTGTCCGTGTATCGATGGAGGAAGTTGCCTCGTCTAAGATAAGAATCTTAGGGATAGCTAGAAAGACTCGGGCGATGGTCAAGAGTTGGGCTTGACCGACAGAGAGAGATTCTCCTGCATTTTCCAACTTGGTATCGTATCCCTGTGGCAACTGTTGGATGAAAAAATCTGCATTGGCTGCTTTTGCAGCAGCAATCACCTGCTCCCGACTGGCTTTAGGATTTCCAAAGGAAATATTGTCATGAATGGTCCCTTGCTTGAGCCAGGTTTCTTGGAGCACCATGCCAAACTGCTGTCTCAATGACGCTCGGGTATAGTTGTAAATGGAACGACCGTCCAGCAAGATATCTCCTGAGTTAATAGGGTAAAAACGCATGAGGAGATTGATAAGAGTTGATTTTCCAGCACCTGTCGGACCAACAATAGCAACCTTGCTACCAGCTGGAATATCAATAGATAAATCCTTAATCAAAATCTTTTCAGGATGGTAGCCAAAAGAAACCTGTTTAAAGGAAATAGCTCCCTTAACTTGGTCACTAGTCAACTCTTCCTTACCTGTTTCAGCCACCTCAGGACTATCTAAGACTCCATAAACACGTTCTGCACAAGCCAAGGCACTTTGCAACTCAGCTAGCACTGAAGAAATATCATTAAAAGGCTTGGTGTACTGTTGAACATAGTTCAAAAAAGTCACTAAGCGTCCAATGGTCAAGGTAGAGCCTATCATGATACGATAAGCTCCCACTCCAGCTAGAAGGGCATAAATAAGCGCATTGACAAAGCGAGTCGAAGGATTGACCGTTGAAGAATAAAAGATAGCTGACTGTGAATAACCTGCATAGTTGGCATTCGCCTCGTGCAGTCTTTGGATAAAATCTTCTTGAGCATTAAAGGACTGGATAATGGTCTGCTGGTTCAACGATTCTTCAATCAACTGAGTCTGAATTCCCCTCGTCTCTGTTTGCTTTTGGAAGAGATGATAGGAGCGTTTGGCAATAAAGCGTGAGATTACCATAGACAGTGGCGTCAACAGCAAGACCAAAAGAGTCATGAGGAGATGAATTTGAATCATGGCTAGAATGCTGACTAAAATCATCAAGACACCAATGAAGAATTGGTTAAAGATCATGATCAAGCCAGCTGCCAACTGTTCTATATCCGTGGTTACACGACTAACCATCTCCCCACTACCTTGCCGATCTACAAAGGCAATCGGTAAACGATGGAGCTTATGGATGATTCGCTCTCGCAAATCTTTAGTATAAGAAAAGATTAGGCGATTATAGAGGAGAGGATTGACCCACTGCACAAGGGTATTTCCTATAACCACCAAGATCATTTGAATGAAAATATGCCAAAAAACTGGTGAAGAATCAACCACTAGGACTTGGTCAATGACCTGTCCGATTAAGATTGGTAGGTAAATCGATAAACCAACCTGGGCAATAGTTCCTAGAAAGGCTAGAAAAAGAAGGAAGGGATGACTTGCTAAATCTTTGGCCAAACGTGTGAATGTTTGATTTGCAGTTTGTCGTCTCATGCTAGTCCTCCTTTCCATGTTGGGATGCATTGATTTCTCGATAGACTTGACTGGATTTCATCAAGTCCTCGTGCTTGCCGATAGCTAGGAGCTCCCCTTTTTCCAAGAGGAGAATCTTGTCTGCCATCTGAAGCGTCGAAGTCCGTTGAGAAATCAAGATTAAGCTTGTATTTGGCAAATTTTCTCGAATAGCTTTCAAGAGCTTGGACTCGGTGATGGTGTCAAGGGCCGAGGTCGCATCATCTAGGATAAGGAACGGAGCTTGGCGCAAGACTGCACGCGCGATAGACAGCCTTTGTTTTTGTCCGCCTGAGAAATTTCGACCTCCTACCTCAACAGTTGCATCCAAGAGCCTTTCCTTTTCACTGACAAAATCCTTAGCTTGCGCAATTTCCAAGGCCTGCCAGAGTTCTTGGTCAGATACTTCTTGATTGAAACCCAAAGTCAAGTTGGAACGAATAGTTCCCTTAAAGAGTTCGACCTTTTGGGGCACATAGGCAATCCAAGACCGCCACTGCTCAAGATTAAGAGGACTACGTCCATTTCGATAAAGGTCAATGCTTCCCTTATCTGCTGGATAAAGGCCAAGGATGAGTTGCACCAAACTTGATTTTACCAGAACCCGTTCCCCCAATGATACCAAGGATTTGACCTTGCTTCATATCAAAGGAAATGTCTCTCAGAGAAGGCTTGGCCGCATCAGGATAGCTAAAGGTCAGTTCTTGAACTTGTAAAACCTGATCACTGGTAGCTTGCTTTTGTGCTAATTCTGAATGAATATCTTCTGGAGCCTCAGCAAAGACTTCCTCGATTCGCTTGACTGAGATATAGGACTGGTTGAGGGAATTGATCAGCATGGCAAGCTTGACCAATTCCACCAAAATTTGTAAGAGATAGTTGATAAGGGCAATCAGGGCACCCTGACTGAGTAAACCTCCTTGAATTGAAACATATCCCTGCCAGATAATGACTAGGAGAGTTCCATTAACAATCAGATAGGTCAAAGGGGTTAATAAACTAGACCAGAAACCTGTCTTTTCTTGTAATCTAGCATAGACTTGGTTAAGGGTTTGAAAAATATGTAACTCTCGTTTTTCTTGACCAAAAGCACGAATAACGCGCATACCTTCTATTTGCTGACGCGTTTCTTGAACTAGTTGGTCCGTTTTCTTTCTGAGACTGCTGTATAGGAGGATTGACTAACCGAGAAAGGCCTACAATGACGACGGTCAAAAAGACAACCATGACCAAGAACCAGAAAGTCAGCTCAGCTGAAATGCGATAGGCCATAAAAAATGGCTCCAAAAACGATAATAGGTGCTCGCAAAAAGAGGCGCAAGAATTGATTGATCCCAGTCTGAATCTGGTAGGTATCCGAAGTCAAGCGAGTCACCAAACTAGAAGTTGTCAAACGGTCTCTGCTGTCCTTGGGCATGGAAAGAATATGTCGATAAAGGTCATCTGTCAGTCCTTTGGCAAATCCAACCGCAGCCTTAGCTGAGTAGAACTGGGCTATTAAGGCCACTAAAACGCCAATCACTGCAAAGATAAGGAGCAGGCCAATCTGCATCCAGAGATGACCTTGATCCCTCTGGGGCAATGATTGGTCAACAATCCCAGCAATCACCATAGGAACTAAGAGCTCAAACACAGCTTCAAGTAGCTTGAACAAGGGTGCTAAAATTGATTCCTTGATGTAAGGTTTGAAGTAAGATAATAGGTGTTTCATAAATCCCTTCTATTCGTATTCTAGAAATGAAGAAAGTGGGAAGTACCCACCCTCTCTGATTTATTTGTTTAAGTAAGGTAGTAGATAGCCATATCCTTCCTCTTCCATCTCATCCTTGGCCACAAAGCGCAAGGAAGCAGAATTGATACAGTAACGGAGGCCACCTAACTCCCGAGGCCCATCTGTGAAAACATGACCCAAGTGAGCATTTCCCGACCGAGAACGAACCTCAATTCTCTCCATTCCATGGCTGAGATCCTTGTAATAATGAATCAATTCCTTGGAAATCGGACGGCTAAAACTTGGCCAACCACATCCTGAGGCAAACTTATCCTTAGCAAAAAAGAGGGGCTCACCTGTCGTAATATCTACATAAATCCCTTCTTCAAAGGTTTGGTCATAGGCATTGGTAAATGGAGCCTCTGTAGCAGCTTCTTGGGTAACACGATAGGATTCTTCAGATAAACTGCCCTTTAATACCTCTTGACTAGGCTTTTCATAATTTGCTGCGTCAATCAATGGCTTATCAGCATCGGTCACATCGATATGACAGTAACCTGAAGGATTCTTCTTAAGATAGTCTTGGTGGTAATCTTCAGCCAGAATGTAGTGGCGAAGTTTCTCCACCTCTACTGCAATCTTTCGACCCAGCATGCGCTCCTGCTCCTGCACCACTGTGTAGATAGCAGGTAGGTCTGATTCATCCTGATAATAGATCCCAGTTCGATATTGGCGACCACGGTCATTCCCTTGTTGATTGATAGATAAAGGGTCGATGACACGGAAATAATAAAGCAAAATCTCTCTGAGTGACACTGCCTTCTCATCGTAAATAACTTGAACCGTTTCTGCATGGTCTGTTTCCTTGAGCAACTGGTAATTGGTCGTTTCGACTTGCCCATTAGCGTAGCCAACACTGGTTGCTAGCACCCCAGAAATGCGTGAAAAATATTCCTCTAGGCCCCAAAAACAACCACCTGCTAGATAAATTTCTGCCATCTTTATTTCTCCTTTATCAAGTTTGTAACTAGACTTCTTTTCAAAAAAAGGATAGGAAGCCCTCTGATCAAGAGTTTCCCCATCCTATCTTCTATTCTTTATTTTGCTTCGACACGGACACCTTGGGTATCAACTTTCAAGTCATGAAGTTTTCCTTTGAAAGGTTTCTTTTCCAATTCTGCCTTAATCGTTGGCATCTTGTCATGAGAAGCCAAAACCATAACTGTCGGCCCTGCACCAGAGAGGTAGGTTGCATAGGCACCATTTTCTTTGGCTACTTGCTTAATCGTCGCAAATTCTCTCACCAAGTCCTGACGATAGCGCTCGTGGAAGAGGTCTCCCTCGATTGCTTGACCAGCTGTCACCATATCTCCTGACAACAAGGCAGCAACAGCCACATTGGCGATAGAACTAGCTGCAACAGCTTCCTTGTAAGACAATTTCTTAGGTAAGACACCACGGCTGTCTCGAGTACGCAATTCATAGTTTGGAATGTAGGCTAGGAAATCACATTCTGGGAAGTCTGTTACGATAGCTGAAACTTCCCCATCAACAGAGCTTGCAATAACGAGATTACCATAAATGGCTGGAGCCACATTGTCAGGATGGCCTTCAATCTTAGTCGCTAACTGCAATTTTTCATGGTCAGATAAGTTGAGATTTCCCAGTTGGTTGGCTAGTTCAATCCCAGCAACAATAACCGAGCTTGAAGAACCCAAACCACGCGCCAAGGGAACATCACTGGTCATTTTCAAGCGTCTTGGTTGCAAGTCTGGTACAATTTGCAAAGCAATTTTGAGCAAGAGATTGCGCTCGTCATGAGGAATCCATTTGCCAATCTGGTGTTCAATCAGCCACTCATCTCGTTCTTCACAGACCTCAATTTGAAGATACTTGGTTACAGCTACACCGACCGAGTCAAAACCTGGCCCGATATTGGCACTGGTTGCAGGTACAATAATCTTCATCTTATTCTCCTAGCACCTTGAAGGTATTCAAGAGGTCGAATTCTGAAACCTTCTTCAATTCAGCTGAGACATTTTCAAGCTGGGCTTTATTAATCTTGTGTGTGATGATAACAACACGCGCCTTGTCACCATCTTTTCCATCTTGGAGGATTTGCTTGAAGGAAATATCTTGAGAGTTAAAGATTTCAGCCAATTTCAAGACCTGACCTTTTGAGTCTGGTGCCAAGATTGAGAAGTAGTAATTAGCTTTGACATCTTCTGGATTAGCTAAGACCAATTCACGACTATATTCGTTGAAGTCTTTTCCAATTGTTCCATCATTCAAGCGACGAACGATACGGACAATATCCGCCACAACACTTGTTGCAGTTGGTTTTTGACCAGCACCTGGTCCATAGTACATAGACTCACCGATACCAATAGATTCTACAAAGACAGCGTTCATTACGCCATTCACACTAGCAAGTGGGTGTGATTTAGGTAGGAAGGTTGGAGTTACTTCTGCAGCAATACCTGAAGGAGTTTCCTCGATAGAACCAACCAATTTCACTACATAACCAAGCTCTTGAGCCACAGCTACATCTTCTGGTGTGATGTTGCGGATTCCCTTGTGAGCCACATCGTCAAAGGCAACCTTCATGCCAAAGGCAAATTGGCTCAAAATCACCATCTTGTAGGCTGCATCAATCCCATCTACGTCATTTGTAGGGTCACTTTCTGCAAAACCTAGTCTTTGTGCTTCCGCAAGAGCATCATCATAAGACCAGCCTTCTTCCACCATCTTGGTCATCATGAAGTTAGAAGTTCCGTTGACTACTCCAAGCACGCGCGTGATTTTATCAGACGCTAATGAATTTGCTAAAGTACGAAGAATTGGAATACCACCAGCTACTGCTGCTTCGTAATAAAGTGCTACCTTATTAGCTTTAGCGATTTCTAACAATTCTGCTCCATGGACAGCCAAAAGGTCCTTGTTAGCAGTAACAACGTGTTTCCCAGCTTCCAAGGCACGAGTGATAAAGGTCTTAGCAGGTTCGATACGACCCATTAATTCCACTACGATGGTAATGTCTTGGTCTGACAAAATGTCATCCACATTGGTTACAAAGTTAAAGTCATTTCCTGCAGCAAGCAAGCGGTTCTTTTCATCTTCATCCTTGACCAATACCTTAGCAACTTCAATATCTGAATGTGCTGATTGATTGATTTTTTCTCCATTTTCCTTTAGGAGGAAAGGCACACCACTTGCAACGGTACCAAATCCTAGTAAAGCAATTTTAACTGTCATGTTTGTCTCCTCGAAATTTTCTAATATAGCCATTATAACAGAATTTTGTGAAAATTCCTATCATAGTAAATCACTATTTCAGTATAAAAAGAAAAAACGAATCTGATGATTCGCTCTTCTTAAAATCTAGAAAAAGCTTTCCAGAAAGGATTATCCAATCTTTTGCAGATTAAGCACTGCATCGTGATTCATCAAGACTTGACCATACTCTTGCAAGACTGAACGACTGATGTCACTATCGTCTGCAAACTCGCGCATACGGGCCAACAGCCAAGCTGGATATGGACTTGGATGATTTTCAATATCCACTAAAATGGTCAAATAATAGCGCTCATTCATCTTGTAGAGTTCAGAAGTTTCCATCTCAAAAGTCACTGTCTTGGCAAAAGCCACCAAGTCAGCCAACTTAGCAAAAGAAAGGATGTAATAGATGTAAGGCTCTTTCTTGCTCTCAGCTTCTTGTTCAGCCTGTTCCTGCTCTTCTTCCTTAGCTTCGACTTGCTCTAGAGATTGAATGGCTTCGATGTCATCCTTGGTTTTGTCTGCGATGCTTTTTTCCAAGGTTTTGATAAATTCATCTGGCGACATTTGAGCCAATTCTTCCATGTCTGGCAAATCCGATAAATCTTCAAAATCTAGATTTTGGTCAATCTTTGATTTGGTTACAAAAACATCAACCTTATCAGGTTTTGGAGTCACACGGAAGCTCAACATGCCTGTATCCAAAAAGCTCTCAGGCATCTCTAACTCATCCAAGATGGCATAAAAGAACTCTTCTGTTTTTTCTTGAGGAACAAGAAAGTCAGCAATCTCCATTCCTCGATCCATCAAATCCTCTAAAGACATCGTGATTTTTAAAGTAGTATCACTAATTTGTTTCATTTTCATTGCTAGTAACCTCATACTTTCAGTTCTATCTATTATACTAGATTTTTACGATTTTATCAAAAGAAGGCTCCTCTATCAAGCTAGATTTTCCCCAGGGTCTTTCTGTAGCAGACTCTAAAAGAAAATTTCTGATGACAAATAGAAAAAGCCTTCAAAATCGACTCTTAGCCAACTTTGAAGACCTGATACATCAGAATGCTTATAATTTAAAGGTTGCTACACCGAGGATAGAACGATTTAAGTTTCGAAGAATTTGAAGACTTTGCTCAAATTTCTTATAACGAGTCACTCCGTATTCTTCAACAAGAAGGACTGTATCTCTTTCTAAAAGAGATGGCACATCTTGTAAATCTACAAAATGCATTCCTTTTAAAGTCTCTTGATTTTGTTTCAATTTATCTAGGATAGCTTTGTTTGAGCTAACGATTGTTAATTCTTGTCCAGCATTTTTGTATGACAAGACATCTGCTAGGTTGGCAATTGTTGTGATCTCTGTTACAAAATCAATTTGATATTGAGAAAAATCACCTGCTCTATTGATTGTTGGATTAAAGAGATAAACCAATACATTTCCCATCACAACCAAAATCACACAGACTACTCCAATAACAGCTAAACGGAGAATCAAATTCTTCACATTCAATCCAAGCGCTGTCTCACCATTTGCATTCAATTCTTTAGAGTTGATGGTTTCCAATTTTTCAATTTTTACATTTGCATAAGTGTGTTTAAATTTCTCAATCAATCCATCAATTTTTCGCTCCAACAAGTCATTAGCATCTTTACTTGGTGTCAAAATTTTCACACCAACCCCTGCATCGTCAATCATATAGTAGACGGTCAATTTTTTCCACCAATAGTCACTTGTAGAATTTTTCAAGGTTGTCTCTGTCGTATCCAATTCACTGGCAATTTTTTTCAACTCACTCGGCTCTACATCATTGAAAAGATAAGCTCCATTCAAATTCCCATCAATCAATTTTCCGTAGAAATCACTATAACCACCAATTTGATGATTCAAAATCGTTTTAGCTGAATCTTCTGGAGGGGTGATTTTATAGCTAATATAAGTTGAATAACTTGTTGTGTCTTTGACAGTGTTTTTATTCTTAACTGCTTTAATTGTAAATGGTACAGCAATGAGAGCAAATAAAGCGATGAGAGCTAGAATATTTGCTTTTCGTTTTTTATAAAGATTTGCAAACAAATCAGCTACTGAATAATGTTCAAACATGATTTTTTTCTCCTTTGTTTAGTAGATACTGGTTTTCCTTTGTAAGCATTTTCGCTACGAATATAATCACAAGAACAATTCCCCAGAATTGCATTGTAAATAAATTGAAGAAACTTTCTGAAAAGCTACTTCTCGGCATAAAGAATAGATTATTCAAGATGAGTAGGGACAAGGCAAATAGGATTGTTCTTGAACGATAGGCTACTTGCAGCATGGCTATAAATAACATACCTAGCAAGAGACTAAGTAGAAAGACTCCTATCATACCATAGTCTGTATACAACTCCATAATATAACTACTTCCGATACCATGTCCTTTCAAGTATTCCTTGTTCAAGACAAGATAGGATAGATTATGGGCATAACTATTACTATCAATAGCAAGTTCCACACTATTGGTTGTATGTTCAAAGGCTTTTCCTCCGAAAATGGCCCCTAAACTTCCCCTTGCAAAATAATCAATAACAGGACCAAAAGTAAAATTACGGAAATCTCGGTAAGGGAGGCTACTGTTAAATAGAAAACCTCGAGCCAAGACACCAAAACTGGTTCCTTGTTTATAGATAAAGTCAAGTAAGATATCCCAGAAACCTGTATGGGAAACTTGAACATTATCCCGTACATAATTGAGCACTCCCATCGCTATCATGAGAATAGGAGAACCTACAAAAATCGCTAACTTTTCTTTAAACCCAATCCATTTTCCTTTTTCAGTTTGCTCTCGCATAAAGTAATAAACAAAAGCAAATAGAATACTTAAAATAAAGGGATTTCGTGTCCCGATTGCCAAATGAATAGTATTAGCTGCAATAAAGGAGACAAGCACTGCTGTGGCCTGCCATTTCTTTGGCTTGGTTGCCAAATACATACACATTGCATAGACCGTAAATGTTGATAAGATATAGGTAAAATAGGGCAGTTTACTTTCAAAGTTTGCATAGTAGGTATAGTAGGAAGTCTGCAAGCGATACAGGAGTCGTTCAAATAAGCGAATGAAATAGAAGGATAGGTTAGAAGAAAAACTCCAAGCGATACAAAGCGCAACCGCTTGATGTAAACATCTTTTAGAGGACTTCCTATCTTCGGTACTTGTATTTTCTTTCTAGCTATAAAATAGCGAGCTAGGAGCCCCCCTGTGGTCAATCCCAATATCGAAACCATGACGACTATAAAGGCAAAGCGATATGCTATGGGATGATAGGTATCCAAAGCACCATCCCTAAAGTAATCAATGGTCGGCCTTGATACCAGAAATACAAAAATAGTTAAAAAGAAAATAAAATGGATTAAGTAATACTTGATATCATTCCAACAAGCAATTAAGCTACTAACCAGTAAGAACAATAAAGTAGAAAGCAAGCTAACATTGTTATTATTAAACAGATACACAATTCCACTTACTAGTGTCAAGGCATAGCTGACTAGGGTCAAACTAAATAATAATCGTTTTCCATCAATCACTTGCTCACCCCCGTTCTAATGTAATTTTTTAGATTTTTCAATATTTTTTAGTAATAAGAATCGGTATAAGGAAATATTTATGAATAGAGCCAAAGCACTAATTCTTCTCCCCTTACGGAAAATTGGATTCCTAGCAATAGCAAAGGCATGGCTTTTTAAAAAACGATGAATCTGAGCATAGGCTTCAAACTGTTTATACTGATCATCTAGCAACATCTTATCCAGAATAAAGAAGTGGGCATAGGCCAATCTGAAAAAAGCAACCTCTTTCAAGTCAGGATAGTTTTTCACAACTTCATTATAAAACTTTTGGTAGATATCAATATAGGCTAAATCCTTCTCTGCATAGGGTTTAGTCGTAATACTATCTCCTCTATGAAAATAGTAATAATAGGGTTTGGTATTAACCACATACTTCTTGGCCAACTTGATCAAATCAAAATGATAATAAGCATCTTCATAAATCAATCCCTTTGGAAAGGATAGGGCAGTTGCAATCTCTCTCTTGATTAGCTTATTGCAGATCGTTCCAGGTATTTTTTCACCTATGAGGTATTCCCTCAGAAATGTTTGAGAATCACAGACAAAATACTCATCCTGATTGGCTGACTGTGGGCTTTCATCATTAGCATAGACATTCATGACACCACAGCTCGAAACATCTGCATCTTCTTGAATTAATTGCTCATATAAACTCTGAATCATTTCTGGATGGATATAATCATCTGAGTCAATAAAAATCAGATAATCCCCATGAGCCTGCTTCATTCCATCATTTCGTGCTTGTGACAAACCTTCATTCTTTTTATGAAGCACTGACATCCTATCATCTAGTTCAGCGATTGAATCACACAAGCGACCACTTTCATCCGTTGCTCCATCATCCACAAGAATGATTTCCAGATTCTGATAGGTCTGCTTCTGGATGGAAGCTATCGATTTTTCTAGGTACTGCGCCACATTATAGACTGGCAAAATGACACTAATTAATGCAGTTTCCATGCTACTCCTCTAATAGTTTTTCTACTTGTTCGATTTGTTTGGCAATTGTGAATTGTTGAATGAATTGGCTAGCCTCATTGGCATCGAAGTTTGAGGCAGAGGCCATGTAGTTCGTAATTGCCTGAGTTGCCTCTTGATTGCTCTCAATGATTTGTCCAAATTGTCCTTCTTGGGATAATTCCTCAGCCCCTCCAACATCCGTAGAGACAAAAGGAAGTCCCAGACTCAAGGCTTCCACATACACTCCAGGAAACCCTTCTTGTTTAGACATAGACAAGAGAACTTTCGTCTGAGATAAATACTGATAAGGATTTTTTTGATAACCAAGGAAATGAACATAGTCCTCAAGTTCATACTCTTTGACCCGTTTTTTCAGTTCCTCTTCCATATCACCAGCACCTATAAAGTAAAGGTGGTAGTTTTTTCCTTTTTGGTGTAATAGTCGTATCACTTCCACCACACGGTCAGAACCCTTATTTTCCTCAATCCGTCCAATGGTACAGATACTTTGAGGCTCAATCTCGATATCGATCTTCTCTTGAGATTTTTCTAAAATAGTCTTAAAATCATAACCATTGTAGACCGTCTGTAATTTTGAAGCATAATCTGGATAGACTTCCTTGATAGAATTGCTGGTTTTATTCGAAATTCCTACAATTGTATCCGCAGCATCCAACTGGCGTCTATGTGATTCTCTTTTGGAGCTATCCTTAAGAAATTCTTCGATACTTCCATGAATCCAAGAGATTTTCTTGACTTCTTTTCTTTTAGAGAACAAAAGCGGTGGATTCATAATGGTAAAGGAAACTTCAACATCATAGTCATCTTTCACCAGCAAGCGACGAGTCAATCTTGGAAAATAAATTCTCATTCTCCACAAAAGAGCTCGGAGCCATCTGGCTTGGCGATAATCCTGAAAGGATTTTAGTATTCGTACATGTTTAGGAACAGATTCGTATCCCTTGTCAAAATGTTCCATTTCAAGAATATCAATATCATACTTTTCTGGATCTAGATTTGAAACAATGGTAGATAGAATCTTCTCTGCGCCACCCCCGAGAGAAAAAGACCACATAAAAAATAATATTTTTTTCTTAGCCACCATATTCTCCCTTGTATTCTGTATAAGACTTATCCATATCAGCTATGACAGAATCATGATGCGGTACTTGCTTGTCTGCTGGTGGTGGTGTCATATAATCTCCAAAAGCAGTGCTGAGATAGGCATCATAGCCAACTGGAACGGGCATCTCTGTCTCTTCAAATGGCAAGAAAAGATTATCCTCAAAAGATTCGATTAGGTACTTATTTCTCATGTAACCAGGACCCGAGCATAATTCCGTGATTCCATCACTCTCAGCCAGACTGTACTTGGTCATTTCTTTTTCAGCTTTTTTCCAAATATGATAACGGAGAGATTTTGGCGTCAAACCGAGTAAAATGCGACTCCCCCATTTCATAAGTGCGCCATGCTTTTCTGGAATAGTTTGCGCACAAAAGAGTGAATAAATCAGTGCCCAGCGAACCTGCTTCTTTCGCTCAGCTGGATTTTTCGGATAATAATCCAAAGGCAACACATCCAAGGCCAAACCATGTGGTAAATTCAAATCCTGCTGGTAAGGTTTGATACAGGTGGTTTCCTTGTCACGAATGGTAATAAAAAGATTACGATCGACAAAATCCTTGTTACTCTTTGACAAGAAATAACGCTCATCTGCATAACGAGGCCATATTTCTGCTAATTTCTCATAATCCTTACGAGGCATAAAAAAGTCTAGGTCGTCGTCCCAAGGAATAAACCCCTTGTTTCGAAGGGCACCAATAGCACCTCCTCCACAGAGATAACAAAGTAAATCATGTTCCTTGCAAAAGGCAACAAAATATTCAGCCATCTCCAGACTACGAGCCTGAATTGCTTTTAAATCAGTCATATTGTTCATTATTCTTTCTATCGTATCGTTCCATTATACCACAAATAAGGGATGAAAATCTATTGCAGACTGTAAAAAATCAAAGCCTGACTGCTATATACATAGCCTTCAAACTTTGATTTTTCTGTCTTAACTTATCTCATTCCCATTTGAGCGAGCTTGGTTTGATATTTATTTTGGTCTACTAAGAGTGCCTGTCCTCCATAGACATCATAGGCATCGACCCAATCACCTAGTTCTGGAACTGTTAATCTCTCAATGCCATTTTGTGCTCCATCTAGGAAGGATAAGCCATTGGTCAGTAGGAAACTATACGGAACATTCGTAGAGGTCATGCCAAAGACCTTACCAAGTGCTTCTGATCCAGTAAAGAGTTTGGTTGGATCCTTGAGTTGTTGCAGAACAGCTGTCAACACTTGCTGTTGTCTCTTGGTACGACCGTAATCACCTTCGTCATCATCACGGAAGCGAGCATAATTTAGCAAGGTCGAACCGTTCATCTGCTGTTTCCCAACTTTGATAGTCTGGGTTGGTGACTCTGTTTCCGTAGCATGTAAATCATCTCCGACTGTAGCTTCGGTTAAAGGTTGACCTTCTAAGGTTGAGAATTTGGCATCAATCGTCACACCATCAGGAAATAGAGTGTCAATAGCGGTTGCGAAGGCCTGAAAATCTACCAAAGCGTAATATTTAATATCCAAGTCAAAATTATCTTTCAATACTTGGCGAACCATTTCTGCCCCTTTTTGGCCTTCTTGTTCCCCTAGTTCATAGGCCACATTCAATTTATTATCGGATTGTTTTCTACCGTTAATGACTTGGCTATAACCGTCTATATAAACCAAATTATCACGCATGAAGCTGACCAGCTTAATTTTCTTATCTGAGCCACCAACATTTAGTACCATAATAGAATCCGTTCGCGTCTCAGCACTATTTTGGCCAATCCGTCCATCAGTCCCCATAATCAAAATATTAACCCCATCCTTGGTATCTTGACCATGAAAAACTTCTACTTGAGCTGCCTTAGCATTGGCAGGTTTATTTGGATCCGCATTTGAATAGCCTTTTAGGAACATAAAAATCATGCCAAAACCGACACAGGCTAGAAGAGCAAGTAATCCTGCAAAAATGCGCCCCCAACGAATCTTACGTTTTTTGGACTTAACCTTTGGAAGAGAATGACTTTTCTGGTATTTTTTTGCACGACTTCGGTTACCATAGGATGGAAGAGGAGACTGATTGACTGATTTCATGAAAGACTCTTCCATATCATGATTTTCATTATGAATTTCTGGAGAAACTTCACTACCACTAGCCACATTTAACTTACCTTGCAGGTAAGCAAACTCTTTTTTCTCTCGCTCATTGAGGTAATGAATGTTCTTAAAGAGATAGTCATAACGTAACTGCTCATGATGACTTAAGGGATTTTCTTTACTCATCTTCTCTCCTTTCCGTGGTCTGATATTGGATAAATAGGATAGGCTCCCAGTACTTTATACTGGATTCCAATCGCTTCTAATTCTTTTTGGGCAAAGTTAACCAAGTCCTTATCGGCGTAATCCACATCGATAATGAAAAAGTATTCTCCCAGTGCTGTCTTGAGTGGTCGACTTTCAATTTTTGTCAGGTCAATTCCTCTCCAAGCAAAGGTCGACATGGCCTTATAAAGTGCGCCTGGAAGGTTGTCCGGTAAGGTCAAGGCCAAACTCATTTTCTCAGTTTGTGATTTCAAGGGAATAGAAGGCATTTCAGCCCCCAAAACCCAGAAACGTGTGAAATTGGCTTCCATTTCCTGAATATCCTCGGCAATCAGTTCCAAGCCATATTCTTCAGCAGAACTTCTAGGTGCAATGGCTGCATAAGGCTGGTCTGGATGTTCGGAAATAAAACGGGCCGCATAAGCTGTACTAGCTGTTACCTCGATTTGGGCCTTTGGATACTGTTCATCAATGAATTTCTTTCCTTGAGCCAAGGCCTGTGGATGTGAAAAAATCTTTTCAATCTTAGTATGGCCTGGAACCACCATCAACTGCTGATGAATAGGCTGAACGATTTCTGCAACTGCTTGAATGCGAGCCTGATGAAAAAGGTAGTCCAAGGTTTCATGAACACTACCCTCGATAGAATTTTCAACTGGCACCACAGAATAGTCCACCAAACCTTGCTCATAGGCCTTGATGACATCTGTAATATTAGCAAAGGCCTGCAATTCCTCATGAGGAAAAGCTGTCTGCACAACGTGGTGTGAAAATGATCCCTTGGGACCTAGATAAGCAATTTTCATCTCAGTTCCTCTATAATTTCATCTGGGCTTAGCTCGGTCACATCCAAAATCCGACTAGCCACTTCCTCATACCAAGCCTGTCTTTCTTGGAAAATAGCTGCTAATTCTTCCTTGCTATTATTTAGAAAAAGCGGACGCTGATTGTCCTTATCAGTTGATATTCGTTGGTAGAGGGTTTCAAAATCAGCTTTCAGGTAGATATTATCAGAATTTGTCTTTAGTAAGTCACGATTTCGCTGAGAAACGACCACTCCTCCACCAGTTGACACAACTTGGTCTCTTTGTAGTAAATCAGCTAGGACTTCTGATTCTACCTGACGAAAGGCCGCTTCTCCCTTTTCAGCGAAAAAATCAGCAATGGACATGCCCAAACATTCCTCGATTAAGGCATCCATATCGATGTAGTCTGGGTTCAAACCTCTTGCAATAGTCGATTTGCCAGCCCCCATAAATCCGAGTAATACCTTAGCCATGAATCAAGTTCTCCAAATCATCAAAGAAGCTAGGATAGCTGGTATTGATGGCTTCTGCACGGTCAAGCTCCACCTCTCCATCTGCTACCAAAAGAGCTGCGATAGCCGTCATCATGCCGATACGGTGATCACCAAATGTATTGACTCTAGCACCGTGAAGGGCTGATTTCCCTTTGATAATCATCCCATCAGCTGTAGGAGTAATATCTGCTCCCATGCTATTTAAGGCGTCTGCTACCACCTGAATGCGGTCTGTTTCCTTGACCTTGAGTTCCTCAGCATCCTTAATAACCGTTACACCTTGAGCTTGGGTCGCTAGGAGAGCAATAATGGGCAATTCATCAATCAAACGTGGAATCAAGGCACCACCAATCTCTGTTCCTTTCAGGTCTGAAGACTCAACAGTTAAGGTAGCAGATTTAGCGACTGGATCGATTTCAGTTATTTCCAATTTTCCACCCATAGCGCGAATGACATCAATAATACCAGTACGCGTTTCGTTGATGCCCACATTCTTAAGCACCAAACGAGAGTTTGGAACAATCAAACCAGCAACTAACCAAAAGGCTGCACTGGAAATATCTCCTGGTACGACCACCTTTTGTCCAGTCAGTTTTTGCGGCCCTTGGACTGTGATTTTTTTACCATCCACACTTAAACGGCCGCCAAATTGTTGCAACATATCTTCAGTATGATTACGGGTACACTCTTTTTCGATAATAACGGACTCCCCCTGAGCTTGCAAGGCCGCAAACATCAAGGCTGACTTGACTTGGGCTGAGGCAATCGGCAACTCATACTGAATAGGTGCTAGGTTTTTCGTCCCTTTTAAATAAAGGGGAGGCAGATCTCGCTCAGTTTGCCCTGAAATGCTGACGCCCATTTTTTTCAATGGAATCGTCACGCGGTCCATAGGACGTTTGGAAAGACTATCATCTCCAAACATTTCTACTTCGAAGTCGGCCCCAGCAAGGACACCTGAAATCAGGCGAATCGAGGTTCCAGAATTTCCCATATCTAAAGCATTTTGCGGAGCTTTTAAGCCATCCATGCCTACACCTTGGATGGTAATAACCTCATCTTTATCCTCAATCTCAACACCAAGGTCACGAAAGACTTGCATGGTCGAAAGGACGTCTTCGCCACGTAATATATCATAAACCTTGGTCTCACCCTCAGCCAAACTTCCAAAGATAATGGAACGGTGGCTGATAGACTTGTCACCTGGAACGCGGATACTGCCATGTAAGTGGCGAATGTTTGTTTTTAGTTTCATACTGGACCTCATACTTGCAATACTTTTACCTATTTTATCATAAAAAGCCAGAAATTCCTTAAAAATTCCTGACTTTATGATAGTTATTTTCTTATTTTAGCAATTCTGAAACTGGTTCGAAAACAATTTTTTCAATGTCAGAAAGGTAAATCGCCAATTGTTGTTGCTTGGTAAAGAATTCTGACAAGAGGCTATTTCCTTGAATCTGTTTACCAAAGCCTTCCATTTTCGCTTGAAAGGAAGCATCTGGCATTTGACCTGTCTGGGCTAGTCTTTGAATTTCCTCTTGGAAAGCAACATATTCTGTAAAGATTTTGCTTGCCTCAGAATCTGCTGAAATAGCATCTTTAGCTGCTTTGACAGCCTTGTATTCTGGTAATTCGCGTAGACCGCGACTAAGTTCGTTTGCACTATCGTAAATATTTGACATGATTTTCTCCTTATTTGATGACGACTGTATAGTCAGTGTTTTCTGTTATGAGATGCTCAGCTCTTTCCAAGTCTTGAGCGTTTTTAAATGAAATTTGTAGAATCCCGTGAATGTCCTCACGGTTTTCCTCGTTGATATGAATATTGACCAAGGAAGTTCCACGTAGCAGTTCCAAAATCCGCAAGATGACATCTTCTTCATCGGGAACGTCGACATAGAGGTCATAAGAGCTATCCACACCACCACGCTTATGGATTTCCATGGCCTGACGTTGCTCACGCGCTTGGTTGAAAAAGTTCCAGATTTGCTCCTCATCTCCCTTGTTGATAGCCTGACCAACCTCGTCTAAGCGCTCCTTAAAATCCTCAATTCTCTCTATAATAGTCTCACGATTGGACAAGAGAATGGAAGTCCACATACCTGGCTCACTTTCCGCAATTCGAGTCATATCTCGAAAACCACCGGCCGCAAAGCGCCTTGCCATCTCATGTTCTTGAGCATAGACCGCGGTCTGTTCCATGAGACTGGAAGCCAGAATATGAGGAAAATGGCTAATCTGAGAAGTGACTCGATCATGCTCCTTGGCATCAATCTCGATAAAACGAGCATGAAGACCTGAAAGCAAGTCCTTCATTTCCTCAAGCGTATCCTGACCTGTCAGACTCGAAGGCGTGAAGATATAATAGGCATTTTCAAAGAGATTGACATCCGCAGAGGCGGCCCCTGTCTTGTGACTACCAGCCATGGGATGGGCCCCGACAAAACGAACAGGCTTGCCTGCCAAATACTGCTCCGCTACATCCACAATGGCTGACTTGGTCGAACCAGCATCTGAAATAATGACGCCTTCTTTTAAGTCTAAGTTGGCCAATTCCTTAATAAAAGCAACGGTTTGTTTGATTGGCAAGCTGAGAATGATGATATCTGCCAAAGGAGCAAAGCTAGCAAAATCATCCGTTGCACGGTCAATCATGCCTTCTTTCAAGGCGATATCTCTCGAAACTTGACTGCGATTATAGCCTAAAATTTCATAATCTGGGTGATCGCGTTTGATACCAAGTGCCATAGAGGCACCAATCAGACCAAGACCTGCGATATAGACTGTTTTTGCCATAGGAACTCCTTAATAGTTCTTTGTATAGTCTCGGTGTTGGGCTACCGCTTCTTTTAATTCCTCTAGATTATCTGATGAGAATTTTTCAAGGATTTCTTGTGCCAGAACCGTTGCCACAACGGCTTCCATAACCACTCCTGCTGCTGGAAGAGCAGTCGGATCACTTCTTTCGACTGTTGCCTTGTAGGGTTCATGGGTTTCAATATCCACACTCATTAGTGGTTTGTAGAGCGTAGGAATAGGCTTCATAACACCTCGAACAACAATAGGTTGCCCATTGGTCATGCCACCTTCAAAGCCACCCAGATTATTGGTACGACGAGTGTAGCCGTCTTCTTTAGACCAGAGAATTTCATCCATAACTTGGCTGCCTTTACGGTAACCAGCTTCAAAGCCAAGACCAAATTCCACCCCTTTAAAGGCATTGATAGAGACAACTGCTTGGGCAAGTCTGGCATCTAATTTTCTGTCCCATTGGACATAGGAACCAAGACCAACTGGAACACCTCCGACGACTGTCTCAATAACTCCACCGATGGTATCACCGTCACGTTTAATTTGGTCAATATAGTCCTTGATTTCCTGTTCTCGTTCTTGGTTGACAATAGAAACTTCAGACTGGGCAGCTCGTGACTTAATCTCAGCGACTGTCAGATTTTCAGGAACATCGATTTCCTTACCACCAAAGACTACGACATGGTTGGCAATCTCCATATCCAGTTCAGCCAAGATGCGTTTAGCTACTGCCCCAACTGCCACTCGCATAGTTGTTTCACGAGCAGATGAGCGCTCCAAGGAATTTCTCAAATCGTCAAAACGGTACTTGATCCCCCCAACCAAATCAGCATGTCCTGGGCGAGGATGGGTGATTTTTCGTTTGCTTTTAAGGCGGTCTTCAATATCCTCCGCAGACATGATATCCAGCCATTTCTGGTGGTCTTTATTAATGACATCCATGGTAATAGGAGCCCCTGTTGTCTTCCCGTGGCGAACACCAGAAGTAAAGACAACCTGGTCACTCTCAATCTTCATACGGCCACCACGACCGTAGCCACCCTGACGGCGTTTAAGGTCCTCATTGATGTCCTCCGCTGTCAAAGGAAGTCCAGCTGGAATTCCTTCAATGATAGCCGTCAGACGGGGACCGTGTGATTCTCCTGCAGTTAAATATCTCATACACTCTCCTTATTTTACCAAGTAGTCTTTCATCTCTTCCAGAGAAACTGGGTGAATGGTTGCCGAACCGAGCTCTGGTACCAAGACCAATTTCAAGGTATTGCCACGCGCCTTCTTATCATGAGTCAAAGCCTGATAAAGCTTATCAACATCCCAGTTTTCATAGTCAACAGGCAAGCCAAATTTCTGACACATGGTTGTAATGGACTGGGTTATCCCAGCTGGCATAAGGCCTTTTTCCTCAGCAACCTTTGAAATTTGTACCATACCCATAGCCACAGCTTCACCATGCATGACTTTTCCATAGCCAGCTGTTGCTTCAATGGCATGGCCAATAGTGTGGCCAAAATTGAGGTAAAGGCGAACACCGTTGTCCAGCTCATCCTCAACCACCATCTTGCGCTTAACCTGACAAGAATGTTCAATCAAGGTCTCCGCATGCTCCAAAATGCTCTCTACAGAACCATCCAGCTCCGTCAAGAGAGCCCAAAGTTCTGGATCCTCAATCAGGCCATACTTGATAACTTCACCCATTCCTTCAATCAACTCTCTCTTTCCAAGTGTTTCAAGGACAAGCGGATCAATCAGAACCCCATCTGGTTGGGCAAAGGTACCCACCATATTCTTAGCAAATGGAGTGTTAACGCCTGTCTTTCCGCCAATAGAAGAATCCACCTGGGCAGTTAAACTAGTCGGAATCTGAACAAAGTGGATTCCCCTCATATAGGTAGAGGCTACAAAACCAGCCAAGTCCCCAACGACACCACCGCCAAGAGCAACGATTCCATCGCTACGAGTCAAACCCTGCTTAACTAAAAATTCATAGACTTTCTGAACAGTGGTTAAATTCTTTCTTTCTTCACCTTCTAAAAAGTCAAAAACGGCTACCTGAAAACCAGCATCTTCTAGGCTGAGTTTGACCTTCTCTGCATAAAGAGAAGCTACATGGTTATCTGTCACAATGACTACCTTTTGAGGTTGCCAAAGTTCTCGCAACCATTGACCAGCCTGAGCCAGACAGCCTTTTTCAATTTGAATATCATAAGAATGATGAGGAATATCGATTCTGATTTTCATAGGAGAATCTCCTTTTCTTTATTGGTATTTTTCTGTTAAGGACTTCCAAATTTCTTCCGCCGGCATTTCCTTGCCTGTCCATAGTTGAAAAGCTTCTGCAGCTTGATAAAGCAACATTCCCAGACCATTGACCGCTGGATTACCCTGACTTCTAGCCCATTTCAAAAATGGTGTTTCAAAGGGTTGGTAAATGATATCTGCTACTAAGAGAGTTTCTGGTAAGACTATGTTGTCAGGAACTGGAGACGATTGGCCATCCATGCCCACACTGGTGGCATTGACCAGTAAATCCGACTCAGCAATTCTTACTTGCAGTTCAGAAACATCTTCTAAAGCATACAAGTCCACTTTAAAGCCTGTCTGCTCCTGTAACTTGTCTAGATAAGGTCTTGTTTTTTCAATAGAAACTGAACGAACAAAGACAGAAATCTGACTGACGCCGTCCAAAATAGCCTGTGCCAGAATGGACTTGGCCGCACCACCAGCACCCAGCAGAGTCATCTTTTTACCTGTAATTGTAAAAGAAGGCAAGCTCTTAAAAAATCCCTTGCCATCTGTATTATATCCAATTAAATTGCCATTTTCATTGACAACCGTATTAACCGCACCAATCAAGCGTGCTTCATCGCTCAGCTCATCCAAATAAGGAATCACCCGCTCCTTATAGGGCATGGAAAGGTTGATACCAAACATCTGGTAGCGACGAATATTGGCTACTGTTTCTGCCAAGTCAGTCTCTTCAATCTCCCAAGCCACATAAGCACCATTGATAGCAGTCGCCTCAAAGGCCCTATTGTGAATAAAGGGGGAAATAGAATGCTTAATAGGATTGGCAACAACGGCAGCTAAACGTGTATAGCCATCAAGCTTCATCCAAAATCTCCCTGATTTTTTTCATGTTAGCTAGAGAAATCTGACCTGGGGCACTAGCTTCATCTAGACTAGCAAAGGACCAGCTAGAACCCGTCACATCTGCAGTGATACGAGAGACCTTACCCACCTTGCCCATAGAAATCGTTACATATTCCTGCTCAGGATTGAGAGTTTTAAAGCCTCGTGTATAGTTCATCAAGTCTAGCACATCCTGCTCCGTGTGAGCCATCACCGCAACCTTAACAAGTTTTGGATTTAAGCTCGTCAACTCTGACAAGATTTCCATCATATTTTCAGGTGTTTCTTGGAAATTATGGTAACTCAAAACGAGATTTGGGAAGTCCAGCATTTCCTCAAAAACATCCTTGTAGCTGTAGTACTCAAAATCAATATAGTCTGGTTGATAGAGTTGCGCCACTTCCTTGATTAGATGGATATATTCTTCTGAAGAAAGGTCGATTTCTCCCCCTTCAGAGCGAGTTCGCAACGTGAAAACCAACTCACGGCCTGCGAATTTTTCAAAAATCGCTGGAGCTACCTGCAAAATCGCTTCTTTAGGCAGATAGTCGGCACGCCATTCAATGATGTCGGCATCCAGATACCTCATGGCATCCAGAGCCTGAGCCTCCTCTAAACTTCTTGGCATTACTGAAACGATTAATTTCATTTACTAACCTTCATACTAATCACCTTGAGGTAATTACTACTTTCATCTTTTTTATTATAGGCGAAATCTGCTGGAAGACCGTATTTGTTTAAAATCTGGTAACTTCTTCCTGCAAAGCCTTTATCAATTTGTTCTGTAAATTTCTGACGGGAAACATTAGCAGCATTGGTACTAGCAATGATAATCCCTTCCGGATTTAAAATCTCAAGACTCTGGGAAATCAACTTGTGATAATCCTTGGCCACAGAGAACGTTTGTTTTTTGTTCCGAGCAAAGCTAGGCGGATCTAGTACAATCACATCGTAGGTCAAGCCTTTTCTCTTAGCGTATTTGAAATATTCAAAGACATCCATGACTATAAAACGATGGTCGTCTGTGCTGAGCCCATTTGCCTGAAAATGCGCTTGAGACAATTCTCGTGAACGTTTAGCTAGGTCAACTGAAGTTGTCTGGCTTGCTCCTCCCATAGCTGCAGCTACTGAAAAGGCTGCTGTATAGGAAAACATATTGAGCAAGGATTTACCCATAGCCAATCCATCCACTAAACTACCGCGAACTTCATGCTGGTCTAGGAAAATCCCTGTCATCAAGCCATCATTCATAAAGACTTGATAGAGGACACCATTTTCCAAAACAGTGAAGAAGTCAGGTGCTTCTTGACCATAAACATGGGCAGATTCATAGTCCAAACCCTTAAAGCGGATCTTCTCATAGGTCCCTAAAACCTCAGGAAAAACCTGTCTAAAGGCTTCTGAGATTGTCTGACGAATCTGATAAACATAAGAGTTATACCAAGAAAAGACAGCATAGTCGCCATAAAGGTCCACTGTCAGACCGCCAAAGCCATCTCCCTCTTGGTTGAAGAGACGAAAGGCAGTTGTCAAATCATCTTGATAGTAGGCACTTCTCTTTTCTTTAGCTTGTCTAAACAGCGTTTCAAAGAAAGCTTGATTGAAGTTCACCTTGTCTTTGCTTACAAACCAGCCCAAGCCCTTGTTTTGCTGAGAAAGGTAGGCAGTCCCAAGAAAGTTTCCATCTTGACTATGGACTTCTACTTCCTGATCCTTGAGATGAACATCTACAAGATCGCTGGCTTCTAGTAAAACCAAACCTTTGGCAAGCTTCTTTTCAACCCTTTTGCTGACTCTTATTCTATTCATAGTCCCTATTATAGCAAATTTTGTGACAATTCTCAAAAAAGAAACTACCCTTGCTTTTTTACTCTAGTTTTAAAAAATGGTATACTAATACTAATAAAAACTTAGGAAGTAATTGTGTGAGAATCAATTTTAACAAAATCCAAAAAGCCATGGGTACCAGACTGGGTTTTGTCCTAACCCTTTTAATCCTCTATTGGCTCAAAAACTTATTAGCCTATACCGTTGACTTCAATTTAGATATTCAAGTGGGCAAGCTGCAAGGGAATTACCTTGCCTTTATTGCTTTTTTCAATCCCCTTCCCTTGGGATTGCTCCTGCTGGCTCTAGCCCTCTATGCTCGCTCAACCAAGGCCTTTTACAGTCTTAGTATAGCTATTTACAGCCTTTTATTCATTTGGCTCTATTCCAATGTCTTTTACTATCGAGAATTTAGCGACTTTATCACGGCTAATACCATGAAGGTGGTCAGCAAGGTATCTGTTGGTACTGCGGAACTAGAGTTACTGCGTCCTTGGGATTTCATCTATTTTATGGATTTCCCATTGCTGGCTTATCTTCTCTATAAGAAGCTCATCCAGTTGGATAGGAGACCTTTCAAATTCCGCTCCAGTGTTGCCATCACTGCTCTCTCGGCCCTGCTCTTTTCAGCTAACCTTTTCTTGGCTGAAATTGAGCGTCCCGATCTCCTGTCACGAGGATTTTCTAATTATTATATTGTTCGTGCCCTTAGTTTGCCAGCCTTTTTAGGTTATAGTGCCAACCAATCCTACAGTGCCAACAAAGAACGTGCCAAGGCCTCTGAGACTGATCTTCAACCTATCACAGACTATATTCAAGAACATTCTGCTAAGCCCAATCCAGACTATTTTGGCCTTGCCAAAGGGAAAAATGTGATTTATCTCCACTTAGAGAGTTTTCAGCAGTTCCTACTGGACTATAAACTCAACATAGATGGAACTGATCATGAAGTCACTCCCTTCCTTAATTCCCTCTACCATTCGCAATCAACCCTAGCCTTTTCGAATATCTTTAACCAAGTCAAGGCTGGTAAAACCTCAGATGCAGAAACCATGCTAGAGACCGGTTTATTCGGCCTTAACCAAGGTTCCTTTATGGTCAACTATGGAGGTACCAACACCCAGCAAGCTGCGCCTTTTATCCTATCAAAAAACGGCTATCAATCTAGTGCTGTCTTTCACGGTAATATCGGGACCTTCTGGAACCGAAATACAACCTACAAACAATGGGGCTACCAATACTTCTTTGACGCATCCTATTTTACTAAGCAAGACAGTAGCAACTCTTTCCAATATGGTTTAAATGATAAAATCATGATGAAAGATTCTATCCAATATCTGGAGCACCTGCAACAGCCTTTTTATGCCAAGTATATCACGGTATCCAATCACTATCCCTATGCTAGCAATCTGACAGGCAATGAGCTTGGTTTCCCCTTGGCTAAAACCAAAGATGAAACAATCAATGGCTACTTCCAAACGGCTAACTATCTGGACAGTGCCATCAAGGCCTTCTTTGACTATCTCAAAGAAAGTGGCCTCTATGAAAAATCCATCATCGTCATCTACGGAGACCATTATGGCATTTCCAACTCCCGCAATCCTGACCTAGCACCTTTGATTGGAAAGACTTCTGAGAACTGGTCGAATTACGACAATGCCATGTTGCAACGAGTGCCTTTTATGGTGGTCATGCCTGGCTATGAAAAAGGACAAATCATCAATACCTACGGTGGACAAATCGATATCTTACCGACTCTCGAACACCTCCTTGGTATTGAGTCCAATTCCTTCCTTCAAGTCGGACAAGATCTACTATCACCAGATCATCAAGAAATCGTTGCTTTTCGAACTGCCAATTCCTTCGTCACACCTAAATACACCAGTTATGATGGACGAACTTACTATACTGAAAGTGGTCTTGAAATCAGCAATCTTGATGAACAAGCTCAAACTGAACTAGAACTCGTTCGGCAGGCAGCCAGCCAACAGCTAAAAATCAGCGACCAGATTCAAACTGGCGATTTGATACGTTTCTATCAAAAAGATCATCTTGGAACAGTTGATACAGAAAGTATTTCTTACCTCAATTCTTTACCAATTCTGCAAAAGATTGAGCAGGAAAAAGGAAGTCAATCAACTAGTCTCTTTAGCCAACGACAAGGTAAAACCAGTACTGATCTTTTCAAGGCACCAAGTTACCAAGAACTCCATCCAGAGTCTGCAGAAACTGAATCAAAATCACAATAAAAAATGCTCTTCCATCTTGGAGGAGCATTTCTTTTTATAAAATTTATCAAGCAAAACGACCAACTATCTCATCTTTTTTTCTACTTCTGCTAATATGCGTGACAGGTAGTAATGATAGCTAAATATAGCAAGACCAAGTAAGAGGATAAGAGCTCCTACTCCCAAGCTGATGGCAAGGATAGTAGATAGAGACCGAACCAAGAATATGCTCACAAGGGCTGAAATCGACAAGATACCACAATAAATTAAGAGTAAAACAATTTTGACTATACCATTTGAACGATTCACTAGGTCAGTAATACTACTCCAATTGGTTGACAGATTCTTCACATCCTTAAAATAATGGTGACAAGAAAGGATGACACTGGCAAGGGTCCAGACTACAAGAAGGTAAATCATCGAAAGGATGGGCAAGCCTAGATATAGAGAAAAACCAAGTAAAGTCAGAATTGGTAAAAAGGACTGGACAGCAAATATAATCCAAAATTTCACTTTCACATAACGAGCAAAGTCAAGGGTAAACTCTTCAGAAAATCAACATTTTCCCTCTCTAAAGACAAGGCAATTGAATGCAGGCTGGTGATAT
Source organism: uncultured Streptococcus sp. (assembly GCA_927910965.1). Classification (GTDB taxonomy): domain Bacteria; phylum Bacillota; class Bacilli; order Lactobacillales; family Streptococcaceae; genus Streptococcus. The sequence continues at coordinate 3,743 of CAKMOM010000069.1, read as the reverse complement.
TGTTATTGACAACTGCTATAAAGAGAGCTATAAAAAACAAGGGTAACCAGTATGGAGGATGAATGTCTGGAACTATCTGAGAATCTCGGATTTTGGAAATCAGACCAATCATCATGAGATAAGGAAGGAAAGCACTTGTAAAAAGCACTGTAACCACGCCGGTTCCCTGTCCCAAGAGGGAGAGGTTGTAGCGCAAAACCATGCGGAAAAATCCCTTTTTAGTAGTTGAAATCCTCTCCTTGCTGCGACGTTCTTTTTTGACCTTCTCCTCACTATTAAGTAGGATCACATCATAAAAACGAGGCAAAACCTTCTTTTTGGTCAGATAAAGCAGGAAGAGAGTTAGTCCTATCCAAGCGAGCAAACCCAAGATGGCTTCTGTCGAAAAAGGCTCCACTGCTATTTGTAAAAGAGATGAATAGGATAAAGAAGAGGTGGAATGTCTCTAACTCTGTCAACTATAACTCCAGAAGTCGACTGTAGAAAGAAGACAAATATTAAAGGTATGAGAACTCCTATCCCAATCATCACATTCGCAAAAATAGACTGATACTTTCTGAAGACCCTAGTCTGAGCCAAGAAATGTACTGCCACTACCATCACTAAACTAACAGAGACAATTAATAGGGCCAAGGACAGCAGCATCAAAGGCAAGCCCAGCCACAGAGAAGGAGCTAGCCTAATGTAGAGGACTAGAAAATAAGCTAGGATTGGTACAATTCCAGGCAGAGCTGGCAAGAGGACAGACAGTCCTTTAGCGATTATAATCTCTGATTCTTTAAAGGCATAGGGTCTATACGATACCAAATCCTTACTCTCATAAAAGACATTGTAAAATGCAGTGAAAGAAGTTGAAAAGGCAAGCACCAGTAAAATAGCAACCATGCTACTAAAAAAACTTGGCATTTCCTCAAAAGGAAAACGAAAGGCTATATTTATAAACATGAAAAGCATCAAGAGACTAGAAAAAATGTAAGAACTTAGGACTCTAGCGGAAACATTTACTTTTTTTCCAGGATTTTTAGCTTGCTTCTTTCGTAGGTTAGCCAGATTAGCTTCTTGAGATGAATAGAGAATATTGATATCCACTAATTTTTTAATGACCTTGAGACGCATCTGAAACCTCCTCTTTTCTACCAGCAAGGCTAAGGTAGATACTTTCCAAAGACTGGTCTGGGTGGTCTTTTCTCAAGTCCTCCACGCTACCACAATAAATCAAATGCCCCTTTTTCAAAATGGCAATCCGATCACAGACTTGCTCGGCCACCTCTAGAACATGGGTTGAAAACAAGACCGTCTTGCCTTTTTGTGCATGTTCCTTCATCATCTGCTTCAAATCAAAGGCAGCCTGGGGATCCAAACCAGTCAAGGGTTCGTCCAAGACCCAAATATCAGGATCAGACAAGAGTGCCCCTATGACAAAGACTTTCTGACGCATTCCGTGAGAAAAAGTTTCAATGACCTGATAGCGATTTTCAGCAAAATCAAAAATTTTCAATAGCCTAGCTAGACTAGCCTCCAAGTCAGAGCTAGTCAGATCATAAGAGGAGGCGATTAATTCCCAAAATTCATTGGCCGTTAAGCGTAAAAATAAGTCAGGCGAGTCTGCTACGTAGCCAATCTTTCGTTTGATAGCCAAGCGATTTTCCGATAAATCCTGACCGTCTACCAAAATACGACCACTGCTGGGCGAAATAATACTGACTAAGGATTTTATAGTAGTCGATTTTCCAGCCCCATTATGGCCAATCAAGCCCATAATCTCCCCATTCTCAATCTGCAAATTGAGATTGCTCAAGGCCTCTTTATCACCATACACCTTACTAACATTTTGAAATTCAATCATGAGAAATCTCCTCTCTTTATCTATGTAATTTACTATAATTATAGCGCTTTCATTTAAAATCAACATTTATATAAAATAGTCAAAAACTTATTATTCAGTTTTACGCAAACGTTTGAGCTAACCGATACTTTATGATAGAATAAAGAACAAGATTGACAAGTAAGAGGAAACATCATGCAAAATCAAACACTCATGCAATACTTTGAATGGTATCTGCCCCACGACGGCCAGCACTGGACGCGTCTAGCTGAAGATACTCCACACCTAGCCGATCTCGGTATCAGCCATGTCTGGATGCCACCAGCTTTTAAAGCTACCAACGAAAAAGATGTAGGCTATGGGGTCTATGACCTATTTGACCTTGGTGAGTTCAACCAGAAAGGGACTGTCCGCACCAAGTATGGTTTCAAAGAAGACTATCTTCAAGCCATTCAAGCACTAAAAGCACATGGGATCCAGCCTATGGCCGATGTGGTACTCAATCACAAGGCTGCTGCCGATCACATGGAAGCCTTTCAAGTCATCGAAGTGGATCCGGTTGACCGTACAGTCGAGCTCGGAGAACCCTTCACCATCAATGGCTGGACTAGCTTTACCTTCGATGGTCGCCAAGATACCTATAATGACTTTCACTGGCACTGGTACCACTTCACAGGTACAGACTACGATGCTAAACGCCGTAAATCAGGAATTTATCTGATTCAAGGAGACAACAAGGGCTGGGCCAACGAGGAATTGGTCGATAATGAAAATGGTAACTACGACTACCTCATGTATGCCGACCTAGACTTTAAACATCCTGAAGTCATCCAAAATATCTATGACTGGGCTGACTGGTTCATGGAAACGACTGGTGTAGCTGGTTTTCGCTTGGATGCTGTTAAACACATCGATTCCTTCTTTATGCGCAATTTCATCCGCGATATGAAGGAAAAATACGGTGAGGATTTCTATGTTTTTGGTGAATTCTGGAATCCTGACAAAGAAGCCAATCTGGACTATCTTGAAAAAACGGAAGAACGCTTTGACCTAGTCGATGTTCGTCTCCACCAGAATCTCTTTGATGCTAGCCGAGCTGGTTCTAACTACGACCTTCGTGGCATTTTCACGGATAGCTTGGTTGAACTCAAGCCCGACAAGGCTGTAACCTTTGTCGACAACCATGATACTCAAAGAGGACAAGCCCTTGAGTCAACTGTTGAAGAATGGTTCAAACCAGCAGCCTATGCCCTCATTCTGTTACGCCAAAATGGACTGCCATGTGTCTTTTACGGAGACTACTATGGTATTTCAGGGCAGTATGCTCAACAAGATTTCAAAGAAGTCCTTGACCTCCTCCTAGCCATCCGAAAAGATTTGGCCTATGGAGAACAAACAGACTACTTTGATGACGCAAACTGTATCGGTTGGGTACGTTCAGGTGCTGAAAATCAATCCCCAATAGCAGTCTTGATTTCAAATGACCAAGAAAACAGCAAATCAATGTTTGTCGGCCAAGAATGGGCTAACCAAACCTTTGTAGATTTACTCGAAAACCACCAAGGTCAAGTTACAATTGATGAGGAAGGTTATGGACAATTTCCAGTCTCAGCTGCTTCGGTAAGTGTCTGGGCAGCTAATACTATTTAATAGCTCATAATATTCAAGCCAGATCCAAACGGATTTGGCTTTTTGCATTCACAAAAAGACCTATCCAAATGGATAGATCTTTTTACTCAATGAAAATCAAAGAGCAAAACTAGGAAGCTAGCCGCAGGTTGCTCAAAGCACAGCTTTGAGGTTGCAGATAAAGCTGACGTGGTTGAAGAGATTTTCGAAGAGTATTAGTTCAAGTGCCAGATATCTTCGTTATACTGAGCGATTGTACGGTCAGATGAGAAGAATCCTGCTTTAGAAA